>JACQAG010000042.1 GCA_016195085.1 Pseudomonadota bacterium
CAAACCCAGCGCCGCGCCTTCGATCTGCTCGCCCTCCAACCGACGCTGTAGTCAGGACCCGCAACCAAATGCGAGTCACATCAGCGCCTTGCTCGAAAAATGGGTAAAGTTCGGCCTAGAGGAGCAAGACCCTCACCCCAGCCCTCTCCCGCGGTGCGGGAGAGGGAGCAGGATATCGGGTTCGTGGCCCCTCGCCCGCACCGCGGGAGAGGGTGCCGAGCGATAGCGAGGCGGGTGAGGGTCGCTATCAGACCCTAAAGCCAGACGGGAACGGATTCAGCTTTTCATCGGTGCCTTCCAGGGCCTGCTTCGCGGTCTTGACCGGGCCCGGCCGGTCGACCGGATGCGGCAGCCTTCCGGCTAAGGACAGCCAGCCGCCGATCTCCTGCACACGGCGCTGATGCGTGAGCGTCCCGTCTTCGCCGTCCATCGCGCGCTCCTCGATCGCGGTTGCTGAATGCAACCCTAGGGGCAAGCTCTTAACAGGAAGTAAAACTCGGGATTTATGGCAAAGGCCGGCATCGTCGGCCGGCGGGGCAGCTGATAGCATGGCGAAATAAGACAAAAGGGAGGATGGCAATGCGACTGGCACCCCAGCTCTTCGGCGCCGTGCTCATGCTTGCCGGCGGCCTCGTCCCGGCCCAGGCCCTGGACCAGAAGACCCTCAAGGTCGTGCCCTACGCCGATCTCCGCAACATCGATCCGATTTGGACGACGGCGACCATCACCACCACGCACGCCTTCATGATCTACGACACGCTCTTGGCGATGGATGACGGCTTTCATCCGCAGCCGCAGATGCTGGAATCCTATCAGGTGAGCCCCGACGGCTTGCGCTACAGCTTGACCTTGCGGCCCGGCTTGAAATGGCATGACGGTCCCTCGGTCACCGCGCGCGATGTCGTGGCCTCGCTCCGGCGCTGGGCGCAGCGCGACGATGAAGGCCGCATCGCCTTCAGCCTCACCGCCTCGCTCGAGGCCGAAGGCGATCGCAGCATCGTCTGGCAGCTGAAGGAGCCCTACGGGCAGCTCATCGACAATCTCGCCAAGATCGGCGCCGCCGTGCCCTTCATCATGCCCGAGCGGGTGGCGAAGACCGACGGCTTCACCCAGATCACCGAGAACATCGGCTCCGGCCCCTACAAGTTCGCGAGCAAGGATTGGTCGCCCGGCCATCTCGTCGCCTATGAGCGCAACCTTGACTACGTGCCCAGGCGGGAGCCGGCCAGCATGCTGGCCGGCGGCAAGCTTGCCCGCGTCGATCGGGTCGAGTGGCGCTACATCCCCGATGCGGCGACCGCGGTGGCGGCCCTCAATGCCGGCGAAGTCGATCTCATGGAGGTGCCGCCCCTGGACCTGGTGCCGATCCTCGCCCGGAATCCGGAGGTCGTGGTCCAGGTCATCACCAAATTGGGCTCGATGATCGTGCTCCGGCCCAATCACCTGCAGCCGCCCTTCGACAAGCTCCAGGCACGCCAGGCGCTCGTCTACACCATCGACCAGAACGCCTATATGGGTGCGATGGGCTCGAACGAGGATTTCTGGAAGAACTGCACCTCGTTCTTCTATTGCGGCAGCCCCTATGAATCGCACGCGGGCGATCCGCCCTTGGGCAAGCCCGACTTGGCCAAGGCGAAGGCGCTCTTGGCGGAGGCCGGCTACAAGGGCGAGCCGGTGGTGGTGATGCATCCGACCGACCATCCGACCGCAGGGGCCGCGCTGCTGACTGCCGAGAACCTGAAGAAGGCGGGGTTCACCGTGCGCATCGAGGCGATGGATTGGGCCACACTCACCTCCAAGCGCACCTCGAAGAACGATCCGGCCAATGGCGGCTGGTCGATCTTCCATACCCGCTGGGAAGGGCTCTTGAGCAACCCCATCCAGTTCACGCCGATGAGCGGCGCCTGCGACAAGGCGTGGTTCGGCTGGTTCTGCGATCAGGAGATGGAGCGCATGCGCCTGGCGTGGTCCAGGGAGCCGGATGCGGGAAAGCAGCGCCTGCTCATCGAGGCCATGCACAAGCGCCTGGCGGAGACCGTGCCCTACGTCAATGTCGGCCAAGCCTCGGCCCCGGCCGCTTGGCGCAAGAGCCTGGACGGCGTGCTCTCAACGCCGACTTTGGTGCTGTGGAACATCGCCAAGAAGTGAAGGGCGCCATCGGCGGGTCCAGACTAGCCTCTCTGGCCGCCCCCTCGCTCGTGTTGAGGAGGGGCAATCGCCGCAGGAGACAGCGCATGCGCTCAATCGTTTTTGCACTAGCCGCCCTGCTGACGCTTGCCGCGGGATCCTTGGGTACCGCCGAGGCGAAGACGCTCCGCTTCGGCCTGGCCGAGGATCCCGACATCCTCGATCCCACCCTTGGGCGCACCTATGTCGGGCGCATGGTGTTCGCAGCGCTCTGCGACAAGCTCTTGGAGATCGATCCCGATCTCAACTTCGTGCCCCAGCTCGCCACCAGCTACGAATGGGCGCCGGAGAACCGCGCCGTCACCTTCCATCTCAGGAAGGGTGTGAGCTTCCATGACGGCACCCCCTTCAACGCCGAGGCGGTCAAGTTCAACATCGAGCGCAACCTGACCTTCCCCGGCTCCAACCGCAAAGGCGAGATCGCCGCGGTCGAGGGGGCGACCGTCATCGATGCGCTGACGGTGCGTCTCGATTTGAAGACCCCGTTCGTGCCGCTCCTGGGCGCGCTCAGCGACCGCGGCATGATGGTCTCACCGACGGCGGCCAAGGCGGCCGGACCCGAATTCGGCAATCGCCCGGTCTGCGCCGGCCCGTTCAAATTCGTCGAGCGGGTGCAGCAGGACCGCATCGTCGTCGACAAGTTCGACGGCTACTGGGACAAGGACCGGGTGCATCTGGATCGCATCGTCTTCCGGCCGATCGCCGATGCCGCGGTCAGGCTCGCCAATCTCAGGTCGGGCGACCTCGATTTCGTCGAGCGCATCCAGCCGACCGACATCCAGCAGGTCAAAAGCGATCCCAAGCTGCGCCTGGCCGAGATCACCTCCATCGGCTACCAGGGGATCACCATCAATTTGAACAATGGCGAGCGGGCGAAGAGCGCCATCGGCAGCGACCCCAAGGTGCGCGAGGCCTTCGAGCTCTCCCTCGACCGCAATGCCATTAACCAGGTGGTGTTCAACGGCGAATTCACGCCGGGCAATCAATGGGTCCCGCCGGGCAACAAGTATCACGCCGATTGGCCGATGCCGGCGCGCAATGTCGAGCGCGCCAAGGCGCTCTTGAAGGAAGCCGGCAAGCCCAACCCCGTGGTCAATCTGATGGTCCCCAACGGCACCGAGGCGCAGCAGGTGGGCCAGGTCATCCAGCAATTGGCGCGGGAGGCGGGCTTCGACGTCAGGCTCGAGGTGATGGAGTTCGCCAGCGCGCTTGCCCGCTCGTCCAAAGGCGACTTCGAAGCCTTCCTCATCGGCTGGAGCGGCGCGTCGGACGTCGACCGCAACATCTACGCCATGGTCCACTGCACCGGCTCGCTCAACGACTCGAAATACTGCAACCCCGAGGTCGACCGGCTCCTCGATCAGGAACGCATGACCGCCGATCTCAAGGGCCGGGTGGCGGCCCTGGGCAAGATCGCCCAGCTCACCACCGGCCGCGACCGGCCGCTCATCTACCTCTATCACCAGAAATGGTTCTACGGGATGAGCCAGCGCCTCTCCGGCTATGTCCCCTATCCCGACGGCGTGGCACGCGTCAGCTTCACCGATCTCAATTGAGTTAGGCGCGATTGAGATCGAGTTGAGGCAGCGGCAATGGCATCAGAAAGGCGACGGGCGCGAGGGCGAACGCGGCAAGCATCCCGTGACAAGGCCCGCGCGCATCGCGAATCGCTGCGGGCGCAGGGGCTGCGCCCAGTCCAATTTTGGGTTCTGGACACGAGGTCTCCGAAATTCGCGGCCGAGGCTCGGCGCCAGTGCCGACTGATCGCGAAGAGCCCGCACTCAGCCGCAGATCAAGCATTCGTCGATGCGATCTCACAAATCAGATTTGAATGATCCGCATCACCCGAACAGAAGCAGATAGAGAAAGCGACCGGGCACCAGCACCGCGGCGGTGCCGGCGCCGATGAGGCCGATATAAGGCCCGATCATCCAGAAGCGATGCGCCCGCTGCCTGCCCCTGCGGATGGCGTGGATTCCCATGGCGAGCGAGAAGAGGGTGAATGCGGAAAGCCCATGAGTCGGACTGAAGCCGTGGAAATTTGGGATCTTATTGGGCGAGCTCAGCCAAAACGAGCTGACGGCGACGACCACCATCAGCGCCGCCCAAGCGCGGCCACGCAACCGGTGCGGCGCGGTGCCTTTGACGCTCGCGAGCTGCCAGGCGCCGAGACCCAAAGCCGTGAGCGTGGCCGCGAGGTGGATGGTGAGAACGAAGGGGTTCACCACGGAGACACGGAGATCACGGAGACGAAATGAACCGTTCCGCGCGTAGCGCGGTAAAGCGTCTTCTCATCTCCGTGCACTCCGTGCCTCCGTGGTGAATCCTTTCGATCATCATCCTCACCCCCAAGGTTTGGCGTCGAGGGGCCAGATCGGCCGGCGCACATTCTTGTAGGGCAGCCGCCGGTAGTGGACGTCGATGCAGCCGGGAGCGGCCGCATAGACGATGCCGCGGGCAATCGGCGCGAAGCCGGCGCGGAAATGGTTCATCGATTTGACCGACACCACCTGCTTTGCCATGACGTCGATGCCGAAGCGGCTAAAGACCGCCGGCGTGAAGACCTGGCAGCGGGTGGTGTTGGCAACCAGGTCGATCTCGGTGCCCTCGATGCGGAAGGCGGCGGCGCGGCCGAGCGCGATGCTGGCGCCGCTCAGAGTGTCGCGGAGATCGTTCGTGACCCCGATCACCCTGACCTGGAGATCGATGGGATCGCCTGAAACCGGTCCGATCTTGCCGCCGAGCCGGATCGCGAGCCGACCGCCGGCCCCGAGCTGCTCGGCCGCCTCGACCACGCTCGCATCCCAGAAGCAGCCGACGGCGGCCGAGGCGATGCCGCGGGCGAGGAGCCCGCGCAGCACCGGAGTCGAGTCCGAGGGGGCACCACCGCCGGCATTGTCGGCGACATCGGCCACCACCACCGGACCGTTGTGGCTGCCCTTGCCCAAGGTGGTGTCCTTCTCCGTGCCCGCCAGCAAGGCGGCCATGCGGTCCAAGGCGGGCCCCAGCTCCAGCCAGGGCGGCTCGATCGCTTCGCGCATGGCGTAGAGCTCGCGGCCTAATTGTTCGGCAAGACGCGCGGCCTCCTCCTCGCGCCCGTCGGTCACCACCAGCACCTTGCTGCCGACCTCGCGCACATCGGCCCAGGGAAAGCCGTGGCCGACCGAGACCGACAGCACGCCGTTCCGGCCTTCCAGCGCCGAGAAGCGCTGGACGAAGCTCTGCATCGGCTCGACCGTGGTTGGATAGAGGCCGATCGTGCGGCAGTCGAACAGCGCTTGGCTGGGCCTGGTGCGGCCCTCCAGCGCATCCAGGATGATGCGAAAGAGATCGTCGGCGCGCTCGCCGATATCGGTGTGCGGGTATTCCTTGTAGATCACCATCGCGGTCGAGGCGGCCACCATCTCATCCGTCAGGTGGCAATGCAGATCGAGCTCGACGCCGATCGGCACCGTGCGCCCGACGATGGCGCGAATATGCGTCAGGAGATCGCCTTCGCAATCCTCATAGCCTTCGGCGACCATGGCGCCATGCAGGTTCAGGAGCACCACGTCGACCGGCATGGCGCGGCGCAAATCCTCCAGCACCTCGTCGCGGAAATCCTCGTAGACAATCCGTTGCGTGGCCGCCGCCGGCTGGGCGAAGGTGGCGAGGCTCTCGACCACCTGCCATCCCAATTTGCGCGCATGGTCGCGAAAGCGCACCAGCGGCAGCGCGAACAGCTCGTAGGGCTCGAGATGCCTGCCGCCGCGCACGAGATAACACTCCTCGTAGAGCTTGAGGCCGGCCGGCAGCGGCGAGAAGGTGTTGGTCTCGGTTGCGATCATGGCGGTAAAGAGGCGCATGCAAACCTCGCAAGAGTAGCGGCTCGAGCATAGCGCGGATCCGGACCCGCCAGTATGGTTGGGCGCCGGATGCGGCGGGAGACGGATTTTGCGTGCGATCACCAGGCAGCGCTGGGGCATCGTCCTCAGGTCGATCGGCCTCGGCGCGCTCGTGGGCATCGCCATGACGCGGAGCGCCGGCGGCGCGGGCGTTGGCGATGACGGGGTCGGCGCGGCGATCGGTGGCCTGATCGGCTTCGGGATCTCGAGCCTCGAAGCATTCATCCTCACCGCTCCGGCCGGCGAGGCTCTCCGCCGTCTCTCCCTCGGCGTGGCCCTCTTGGCGCGCATCGCGCTCTACACCGCCATCATCCTGCCGGTGCTGATCCTCGTGCCATTGGCCGCACCCGGTGCTACCGGCATGCGGCTGCCAATCTTGAACAGCATGGTATTCGCGCTCGCCGTCTCGGTTCTGTTCAACTTCGCCTTCACCATCCGCAGCCTCATCGGCGGCTGGACCCTGGTGGCACTCCTGACCGGGCGCTACCGCCATCCGCGCACCGAGGAGCGGGTCGTGCTGATGCTGGACATCGTCGGCTCGACCGCGATCGCCGAGCGCATCGGGCCCGAGCGTTTCCTCCTCATGCTCGACCGCTTCGTCGCGGCCGCCACCGAGCCGATCCTGGCGGCCAAGGGCGAGATCTATCGCTATGTCGGCGACGAGATCATCGTCACCTGGCCATTCGAGCGCGGCATCGCCGAGGGCCGCTCGATCGCCACCATCTTCGCCGTCGAAGCGGCGGTCCTCGCCCGCCGTGGCACCTGGGAGCGCGACTTCGGCACGCTGCCGCGGTTCAGAGCCGCCCTCCATGCCGGCCCGCTGGTCGTCGGCGAGCTGGGTGCCGTCAAGCGCGAGATCACCATGCTGGGCGACACCATGAACACGACCGCCCGCATCGAGGATGCATGCCGCGCCCTCGACCGCCCCTATCTCGCCTCGGCCGCCGTGGTCGAGCGGGCGCCCATGCCTGCCGGACTCTCGGTCGAGCCCCTTGGACCGGTACCGCTTCGCGGCAAGTCCGACGCGATCACGCTCTACGCCCTGTTGCGGACGTAGAAGGCATTCGGTACCGACGCCCCCACCCCGACCCTCCCCCACATTCGTGGGGGAGGGAGTGACGATGTCGTGCTCCCTCCCTCGCCGCAGGCGGGGGAGGGCTGGGGTGGGGGCAATCGACGGTCTGAGCGCGGTCTAAATTCCCGCACGCCTGGGCGGCGTGACCGTGGTCAGCATCAGGAAGCCGACGGCGAAGAAGACGAGGATGGTCGCCATGCCCCAGCGTTGGCTGTCGGTCCAATAGGTGACCCAGCCCAGCACCGCGGGGCCGGTGAAGGCCGTCGCCTTGCCGGAGAGCGCAAAGAGCCCGAACATCTCCGCGCGCTTCTCCTGGGGTGCCAGTGCCGCCATCAAGCTGCGGCTCGCCGCCTGGGCCGGGCCGACGAAGGTGCCGAGCAAGAGGCTCCAGGCCCAGAACCAGGCGACGCTGTGGACCAGCAGTACCCCAGCACCGCTCGCCATCAGGCCGGCGAGCGCGATCATGACCGTGGGCTTGGCGCCGATCCGATCGTCGATGAAGGCGAAGAGGGCGGCACCGAGTGCGGCAGTGACGTTGAGCGCGATGCCGAAGCGGATGACCTCGGCCAAGCTGAAGCCGAACGTGCCCGAGGCGTAGATGCCGCCGAAGGCGAAGAGCGTGGTGAGCCCGTCGATATAGAGCATGTTGGCGATGAGGAAGCGGAGCGTGTTGGGCTGGGCGCGGGCCTGGCGAAGGGTGCCGGCAAGCTCGGCTAAGCCCAGCCGCAAGGCTGCCGCCGCGGCAAGCCCGGTCCGTGGCACGTCCGGCGTCAGCAGGAAGAGCGGGACGGCGAAGAGGAGAAACCACAGCGCCACCAACGGTCCGACGATGCGAACCTGTTCGGCTGTCGCCTTGTCGAGGCCGAGGGCCGGCACGTCGGGCTGGATGAACAGGGTCAAGGCGAGGCCGAGGCAGACTATGCCGCCGACATAGCCGGTCCCCCACCCCAATCCGGAAAGCCGGCCCAGGCGCTCAGGCCTGACCAAGGTCGGCAGCAGCGCGTTGTAGAAGACATGGGCGAACTCGGTCGAGACGGTGCCCAGCACGACGAGCCCGAGCGCGAGGGGCACATAGGCCGGATCGGGCCTGACGAACCACAGCGCAAGGCTGGCAAGGGCGGCCAGCGGGATGAAGAGGCCGATCCAGGGCTTGCGGCGCCCGCCTTGATCGGCGATGGCACCCAGAGCCGGCGCCGATAGCGCCACCACGAGCCCGGCGGCGCTGGAGGCCTGGCCCCAGAGTGCCGTTCCCAAGGTCGCCTCGGCCGCCACCGCCTGGGTGAAATAGGCGCCGAAGACGAAGGTCACGATCACGGCGAAATAGCCCGCGGTGGCGCAGTCGAACAGGCACCAGGCGATGAGGGCGGAGAGGCGGGCCGTCACGGGCGAATGCAATTGATGCGCGCAATGCCCCCACCCCAGCCCTCCCCCAACAAGTTGGGGGAGGGAGCAGCAAGCGCGCGTTCTGCTCCCTCCCCCGCGAATGCGGGGGAGGGTTGGGGTGGGGGCATCGGCGTTATGCGCGCGAGCGAGGCATTGGCGAATACAGTGCGGAAACCCGTCGTTACGCGTGCACCAGATCCTGCAAGCGGCGGCTGGCGACGGCGAGCATGGCGAGATCGACGCCGGGGGCGGCCTTGATCTCCGAGAGGAGCCGGTCGGCGCGCTCCACCGCCGGCTTGTGCTGGTCGACCCAGACATCGAGGGATTTCGAGTTCTTCGAGCCGTTGCCCAGCACCTGGCGGGTCAGCGCCGTTTGGTGGCCGAAGAGATCGTCGGTCACCGCCGAGATCGCCTGGCGCGCCCAGGCGCCGGCGGCCGGCAAGGTCGATGCCGCATGCCGGAGCCAATCCAAGCCGAAGCGCTGGCCGACGGCGTAGTAGATGCGCGCCACCTCGATCACATCGCCCTCCAGGCGCACGATGTCGGGAGCGGCCGCGAGCCAATCGAGGCCGGCCACGCGCCAGGCCAGGTCCTTGACAACGCCCACGCCCGCGGCCGCCGCCGCGCGGGCTTCGAGCTCGATCCGCTCCGCCTCCGGCAGCACCTTTGCCAGCGCGTCGCCAAGGGCGGCCACCGCCGGCTGGAGCGAGCCGATCTCGCGCTCGACCGCGATGGGCGGGCTGCGGTGGCTCAACAGCCAGACCGTCACCCGCTCGACCAGCTGGTTCACCTCGCGGAAGAGCTTGAGCTGGATCTGGCTCGGCACCTTGGGGTCGAGCTCAATGAGATCTTGCCAGAGCCGGTCCAGGCCGAAAGCGCCCCGCGCCACCAGATAGGCCCTGGCGATCTCGGGCGCACCCGAGCCGGTCTTCTCCTGCATGGAGTTGACGAAGGTCGGCCCGAGCCGGTTCACCATGCTGTTGGCGATCACGGTGGCGACGATCTCGCGGCTGAGGCGGTGCCGGCCGATCTCGGCGGGGAAGCGCTCGCGCAAGGCGTGGGGGAAGTACGCCGCGAGATCGACCGCCAGCAGCTTATCATCGGGCTGATCGGAGGCGAGCAGCGTGTTGTAGAGCGACATCTTGGAATAGGCCAGCAGCACCGCCAGCTCCGGCCGCGCCAAGCCTTGGCGCTGGGCCATGAGCTCGGCGATCGCCTCTTCGCTGGGCAAGCCTTCGAGCGCGCGGTCGAGGAGCCCGCTCCGCTCGAGGGCGCGGATGAGGCGGGCCTGATCCTCGAGACCGTCCACGCCTTCGGCCTGGGTCACCGAGATCGACAGGTTCTGGCCGATATTGTCCTGCAGCACGAGGTGACCGACTTCCTCGGTCATCTCCGCCAGGAGCTTGTCGCGCTGCTTCAAGGTGAGGTCGCCGGCGGCGACCGCCTCGTTCAACAGGATCTTGATGTTGACCTCGTGGTCGGAGCAGTCGACGCCGGCGGAATTGTCGATGGCATCGGTGTTGAGCCGGCCGCCGGTACGCCCGTATTGGATGCGCGCCTGCTGGGTCATGCCGAGATTGGCGCCCTCGCCGATGATCGTGGCCTTGACCTCGTCGGCATTGACCCGGACCGCGTCATTGGCGCGGTCGCCCACTTCGACGTGGCGCTCGGCGCTCGCCTTGATGAAGGTGCCGATGCCGCCGAACCAGATGAGGTCGACCTGGCGGCGCAAGAGAACCTGCACCACCTCGTTCGGCGTCGCCTGCTCGCGCTCGAGGCCGAGCAAGGTCTTCGTCTCCGCCGAGAGCTTGATCGACTTCGCCTTCCGCTCGAACACGCCGCCGCCCTTGGAGATGAGGCTCGCGTCATAGTCGGACCAGGTCGAGCGCGGCAGGTTGAAGAGGCGCTGGCGCTCGGCGAGGCTCTTGGCCGGATCCGGATCGGGATCGAGGAAGATGTGCTGGTGGTTGAAGGCGCCCACCAGCTTCATCTTGTCCGAGCGCAGCATGCCGTTGCCGAACACGTCGCCCGCCATGTCGCCGATGCCGATGGCGATGAAGGGCTGGTTGGCGATGTCGATTCCGGCCTCGCGCGCATGGCGCTTGACGCTCTCCCAGGCGCCGCGCGCGGTGATCGCCATCTTCTTGTGGTCGTAGCCGGCCGAGCCGCCCGAGGCGAAGCCGTCCCCGAGCCAGAAGCCGTATTCCAAGGAGACGCCGTTGGCGATGTCGGAGAAGGTGGCCGTGCCCTTGTCGGCGGCGACCACGAGGTAGGGATCGTCCTCGTCGTGGCGCACCACGTCGGCGGGCGGCTTCACCTTGCCGGCGACGAAATTGTCGGTGATGTCGAGCATGCCGCGCATCATCGTCTGATAGCAGCGCACCACCTCGGCCATGACCGCATCGCGGCCGCCTTCGGTGGCCGGACGCTTGACGAAGAAGCCGCCCTTGGAGCCGACCGGCACGATGACGGCGTTCTTCACCATCTGCGCCTTCATCAGGCCCAGCACCTCGGTGCGGAAATCCTCGCGCCGGTCGGACCAGCGGATGCCGCCGCGGGCGACCTTGCCGCCCCGGAGATGCACCGCCTCCACCCGTGGCGAGTAGACCCAGATCTCGACCAAGGGCCTGGGCAGCGGCAGCTCCTCCACCTTGTGGCTGTCGAGCTTGAAGGAGACGTAGGCCTTGGGTCCGCCGCCGGCGGCCGATTGGTAGTAGTTGGTGCGCAAGGTCGAGCGGATGAGATTGACGAAGCGCCGGAGGATGCGGTCCTGGTCGAGATTGGTCACCGCGTCCAGCGCATGCTCGATCTCGACGGTCAAGCCGGCGACCTCGGAAACGGCGTCCTTGCGCGCCTCGATGTCGAAGCGCGCTTCGAACAGCTTGACCAGGAGCTGGGCGATGCCCGGATTCTCGGTGAGCGCGTCCTCGATATAGGGCTGGCTGAAGGTGAAGCCGGTCTGCTTCAGATATTTGGCATAGGCGCGCAGCACCACGACCTCACGCCAGGCGAGACCGGCGCCCAGCACCAGCCGGTTGAAGCGGTCGTCCTCGATCTCGCCGGACCACACCCGCTCGAAGGTGTCGTGAAAGCGCTGGCGCACCTTGGCGATGTCGACCTCGCCGGCGCCCCGCTGCCGCATGGCGAAGTCGTGGATCCACACATGCTTGTCGGTACCGCCGGGCTTGACCTCGAACGGCACCTCGCTGATCACCTTGAGCCCCATGTTCTCCAACATCGGAAGCACGTCGGAGAGCGGCACCGGGTCGCCCAGATTGAAGATCTTGAAGCGCAGCTCGCCGGGTTCCGCCTCGAGCGGGCTGTAGAGGTTCATGGCGAGCCGGCCGGTCTTCAAGACCTCATCGACGTGCTCGAGGTCGGGCAGCACCGACTGGCCGGGGAAGCGCTCGACATAGGCGGCCGGGAAGGCGTCGCAGAACCGGTGGAACAGCTCGAGCCCGCGCTCCTCGCCCTTGGCCTCGAGCAGGGCCTGCCTCAGCCGGTCGCGCCAGGAGCGCGCCGCTTCCACCAGCCGCTGCTCGACCGATTTGATGTCGATTTCGGGGATGGCGCCCGGCGTCGTCTTGACGATCACATGCAGGCGGGCCAGCACCGATTCGGTCAGCTGGGTGTAGAAACTGGTGACCGTGCCGTTGAACACCTGCTCGAGGATGGCCTGGAATTTGAGCCTGAGGTCGGTGTTGTAGGAGTCCCGCGGCACGAACACGAGGCAGGAGACGAAGCGCTGGAAGTCGTCCTTGCGCACGAACAAGGCGATGCGCTGGCGCTCCTGCAGATTGAGGATGCCGACGCTGATCTCGTAGAGATCGTCGAGCCCCATCTGCAGGAGCTCGTCGCGCGGCAGGCTTTCGAGGATGGTGATGAGGTTCTTGCCGCTGTGGCTGTTGGGGGCGAAGCCGGAGCGCGCGATGGTCTCGTTGATCTTGCGCCTGAGGAGCGGGATGTCGCGGGGACTCTGGTTGTAGGCGACCGAGGTAAAGAGGCCGACGACCTGGGTCTGGCCGACGACGTTGCCGTCCTTGTCGAATTTCTTGACCGCGATCGAGTCGAGCGGCACCGAGCGATGCACGGTCGCCAGCCGATTGCCCTTGGCGATGACCAGCATCGCCGGCTTCTCCATGAGCCGGCGCAGCTCGTCGGGCAAGGTGCCGCGGTTCCGGAGGCCTTCGAAGACGTGGTAGGCGGAATCGCGCAGGATGCCGAGGCCGGACTCGGCCACCACCGCCATCTTCGCCTTGTCGCCCTTGCCCTCATAGAGATGCTCGCGGGCGCCCAAGAAGGTGAAGTGATCGGCTTCGAGCCAGCGCAGGAACTCGATCCCCTCCTTCACCTCTTCCGCCGGCAAGGGCGGCGGCGAGGCCTCGACCGCCTTGATCACGTCCACCACGCGCCCCCGCATCTGGCGCCAATCCTCGACCGCGGCGCGCACATCCTTGAGCACGCCCACGATCGAGGCCTGGATGCGGGCGAGCACGTCGGGCGAGGTGCGCTCATCGACGCGCACCTGAATCACCGATTCCTTGCGGGCATCGTCGGCCTGCTTGGTCGGCGGCAGCAGCTCGAGGAGATGCCCCTTGGCGTCGCGCCTGGCGGCGATCACCGGATGGATCACCAGATGCACGTTCAGATCCTGGCGATTCAATTCGCCGGTGACCGAGTCGACGAGGAACGGCATGTCGTCGTTGACGACCTCGATGACCGTGTGGGTCGAGTGCCAGCCCACCTCCTCGAAGCGCGGATTGTAGACGCGGACCTTGGCTTCGCCCTTTTGATGGGTTTCGGCAAAGCGCCAGAGCGCGATGGCGGCACCGAAGAGCTCGAGCGGGTCGGCGCCGAGCACGTCGTCGGGCGGCACATTCTGATAGAAGCGCCGGATGAAGGCTTCGCCTTCCTGGCTCTTCGCCGCGGGCAGACGCTCGCGGGCAAGCCCGGCGACCTGATCGATAAGCGCGGCCTTGAGATCCTCGGGTTTCTGGCGCGTGGCCATCGGCGTTCTCCCCCAACCGCAACGGGTCGGTTACCCCGCCCTTGTCGCGTGCGACTCCCTTAACCTAGCCCATTGCCGGGCAAGGGACAAAGCCGCCGGCATTAGTGGCGAATTGCGTCAACCGTTGCCCCCACCCGTCGGGGACGGCCGCGCCGGATCCTCCCGGCGCGGCGTTGGGGACGGGAGGACCCGTCCGCAACCGTCCCGACCCTCCCCCAAGCAAGTTGGGGGAGGGAGTCGGAGGCGCACGTTCTAACTCCCTCCCCCAGCTCCGCTGGGGGAGGGCTGGGGTGGGGGCAATCCGCTCAGCCCGCCTTGTGGATGCTGTCGACCCAAGCCACCGCTTCGGGCGGCTCGGCCGCGGCAATGTCGAGGTTGACCACCACCGGCTCCTGGCCGGAGCGCACCAGCACGCATTCGAGCGCTTCGTCTGCGAGCGCGTTGATCTCCTGGTGGGGCACATAGGGGGGCACATAGATGAAGTCCCCCGGGCCGGCCTCGGCCATGAATTCCAGCCGCTCGCCCCAGCGCATGCGGGCGCGGCCCTTGACCACGTAGATGACGCTTTCGAGGTCGCCATGGTGGTGGGCGCCGGTCTTGGCGTTGGGATGGATGGTGACCGTGCCGGCCCACAGCTTCTCCGCCCCGGCGCGGGCCCGGGTGATGGCGGCGGCGCGATTCATCCCCGGGGTCTGGGCGGTGTTGGTGTCGAGCTGGTCGCCGGGAATGACTTTCACACCTTCCTCGCGCCAGTTCGGTGCATGGTCATGAGCCATCGCTTACCCCCGTTCAGCGTAGGATTCGTTGCAGGATGATCGCGCCGATGATGAAGGCGGCGATGCCCACCGAAAGCGCCAGCCCGAAGGCAAAGACGATGAGCGCCAGGCCGAGCGCCACGGCGCCGATGATGGCGGCGCCGATCATGAAGGCCAGGCGCTGCCAGAGGCTGGGCTCCAGCGGCGGGCGGCCCCGGTCGTCCCGGAGCGGCGGCAGGATTTCTTGCTGTGGCATCGGTGTGGATGATCTCCTCGGGGCCGCCTCGGAGCCGGACGCGGCAAAGCCCAGGATATGGGGATCCGGGCGGCCCAGGGAAATGCCCAGGGAGGGTATGGGAGGGGATGATCCTCACCCCCAGGGAGGGGAATGCCAGGGGGGAAAAGCCGGTCCGGGGAGGCAGTTCAGTAATAATTAACTAAAATGCTCTTAGAATCCGCTCCAGGAGGACGCCATGACCCTGGAAGAGGACGATGTCATCGCTGAGCGGCGCCAGAGCCGGGGGCGTGCGGGCCGCCTGATCGCGGCGGCACTGGTCCTTTCTGCATTTTCTGGATAGTTACCGTTAATTCACTACGAATTTGTTGCAATTTTCACTGATAGGGGTACACAGAGGCCTCGCATGGTAGACTCCGCGACCCAGGGGGGAGGGGATGCGCGTCGCCACCGGACTCTCTTTTTGCGCCTCAACCGCACGCATCGGCGTTGCCGCGCCATGTCCGACGTCCCGGTAAAGCCGCTGGCGCCGCCGCCGGCGGACGATCGGCTGCCGCTGTGGGACATCGCCCGGCGCTGGGCCGGGGGCGACGAGGTCAGGGCAAAGCAGCTCTATGCGCGGCTCTGGGTCGGCTATTGGCGGGGCGAGTTCCTGGCCGAAGCCTTCCAATTCTGGGTTCGCGCCGCCCCCGACAAGGGCACCTTCGTCGCCATGCCGCCGACCGGACCGGGGGGCCTGTTTGGCCTCGCCGACGGCGAGGAGTCCCTTGGCCGGTTCGTTTCCGGCGTGGCCGAGCCGGGGTCCGCCGGCATCGTCGCCCTCGTCCATTGGAAGAAGGACGATTACGACCGCATCCGCTCGCGCCTGCTCCGGGTCTATATCGACGGCGCCCATATCACCCGGGCGGGGTTCCGCGCCTGGTGCGAGCGCACCGGCACGACGCCGCCGGATTTCTGGCCGGACGGGAGCGTCCTCCGGGATTTGCTGCAGGCCTGCCGGGTCTGGCTTGCCACCCGCAAATCGCTGCGCGGGGACGAGTCCCGCAAGATTCTGCAGGAGGCCGCCCAGAAGGAGCTGCCGGGCCTGAGCGACATGGATTTCCGTCAGGCCTTCCGCGATGTCTATGGCCGGAAGCCGCCGGAAACCGACCGGAACGCCACCCCCGCGATCGACTAAGGGCGCCTCGCCGGTCGCCCGCGGACATCGGGTGGCCCCATCTCTACACCGTTGATCCACAATCAATATTAGGCAGATATATCGGAATGATATATACTGTTAACGTTTATTGACAGATATTCGAATCGTTATATCAGTACCTATTTTGTTCTGTGGATAACTGAAATGATTTGGGGATACATTTTCTCTCGGCGCTTTGGTTTTCCTGCACCACTATTGCTAATACAAAGGCTTAGAAAGTCCGGTCAGAGTAATAAAATTTCGACCCCTATCGCTTGCCGCGCTGGGTCATCCGCCAATAAACGGAGCAGCCGCCATGCCAGCGACCGTCACCTGCGCCGTCGTCGACGGCATCGCCACCGTCACCCTCAACCGGCCCGAGCGCCTTAATGCGATCAACCCGAGACTGCTCGAGGATCTGCTGGCGGCGCTGACGGCGTGCGGCGCGGACAAGGCGACCAAGGCGATCATCTTGACCGGCGCCGGCCGCGCCTTTTGCGCCGGTGACGATCTGAAGGAGTTCGGCGAACAGTCCCGCGACGAGAAGACCGTCCGCGCCTATGTCGAGCAGATCCAAGACGTGACCCGTGCCTTTCTCGGCGGCGGCAAGATGGTGATCGGCGCCATCTGGTGCCCGACGGCGAGGTCATGGCCACCGCGATGGCCACCGCACGGCGAATCGCCGCCTTGCCGCAAGGCGCAGTCGCCGATCTGCGCCAGGTCCTGCTCCATGCCCAAGACAGCGATCTGGCAGCGACCTTGGCGCTGGAGACGGCGGCCACGGTCCGTGGCTTCCTCGATCCCGAAAGCGCCGAACGGGCGCGGGCGGCGATCGCGGGCGGGCGGCGGTAACGATTGCCCCCACCCTGACCCTCCCCCGCCGATGACAGCGAGGGAGGGGACAAGAGCGCCTCTCGTGCTCCCTCCCCCGCGGATGCCCGGGGAGGGTTGGGGAGGGGGGGCGCCGCACCCCCTCCCGAAGTCCACCCCCCGGAGGGTCAGGGTGGGGGCATCGTGCCGCCCGTCTAACTCCCCGGCCCCTTGAGGTTGTATTCCCCCGGCGGCTCGGCGCCGACCAGATGGCGGAGGAAGAAGTCCATCTTGCGGCGGATGAAATAGGGGTGCGAGGAGACGCCGGGGTGGTTGGCGTTGGGCAGCACCACCAGCTCGAAATCCTTATTCGCCTTGATGAGAGCGTCGGCGAGCTGGAGGGTGAGCGCCCCGTGGACGTTGTCGTCCATGTCGCCATAGGCGAGCATCAGCTTGCCTTGCAGCCTTTCGGCCAGCCTGAGGTTCACCTGGCTGTCGTAGTTCGAGGTGCCGTCGGGCCGGCGCACCACGGGCCCGATGTATTTCTCGCCCCAGACGAAGGAGTAGCCCTGCTGGTCGTGGTTGCCCGAGGAGGCGACCGCCACCTTGTAGAAATCCGGATGCGCCAGCATGGCTCTGACCGAAGCGAAGCCGCCGCCGGAATGCCCGGTGATGCCGACCCGCTCCAGGTCCATATAGGGCCGCCGCTTCGCCAGCGCCTGCAAGCCGGCGATGTGGTCGCCGAGATTGCCGGGATCGTGCTGGGTTTGGTAGGCGACGTCGTGGAATTCCTTGGAGCGATAGGGCGTGCCGCGTCCGTCGATCGCCACCACGACGATGCCGAGCTCGGCGAACACCTGCGGCATGCAGTATTGCGTGAGCTCGTCGGCGGCGAAGGAACGCTTTGGCGTCTGCGTGCGCTGCGGCCCGGGATAGATCAGGTCGAGGACGGGATAGCGGCGGGCCGGATCGAAATGGCTCGGCAGCCAGATGGCACCATAGAGGTCGGTCACGCCGTCGGCGGCCTTGACGGTAAAGGGCTCGGGCCAACGCCAGCCCTGGCCCAAGGCCTCGCCCACATCGGCCGTCTCCAGGGTTGCGACCAGGGTGCCGTCGGCTCGGCTGAGGCTGGTGACCGACGGCACATCGATGCGGGACGCCGTGGCAACGAAGAACCGGCCGCTGGGTGCCACGCCGGTCGGCTGCGGCAGCACCTTGTCCGGCGTGAAGTCGCGGGGTGCCACCGGTGCTTGCTGGAAGACCGTGTGGTCGGCGTCGTCTGGGGTGAGACACTCGAGGCGGGAGCCGTCGAGGGAGGCGCGATAGACCTTCCGCCAATAGGGATCGATGCCTCGGTCGCGACCGCCGGCGGTGAAATAGATCTCTCGCTGCGCCGGATCGACATGCAGGACCGAGCGCACCAGAAATGACCCTTCAGTGATGCGGTTCTTGAGCTCCCCGGTCCGGCCATCATGCAGATAGAGATGGCCCCAGCCATCCTTCTGGGAAAACCAAATCACCTCGGCGCCGCCGCCGATGACCCGCACATTCGGCCGTCCGCCGGGACCGTGGCGAAGCTCGACGAAGGTCTCCGCCCTTTCCTCGATGACCGTGCGCACGCCGCCGCCGGCGGCATCGAGGGCGAGCAGGCGCACGGACTTCTCGGCCCGGGCGAAATCGAGGATGTAGACGGTGGCGCCGTCACCCCACCAGACATGGCCGCGTTCGATGCTGCTGCCTTGTCCGGCAAGCTGCGGCGCGGTCAGCGCCTCGACGATCCGGCCGCTCGCGACCTCGATCACCAGATGCTGGAGGAGGGGCACATGGGCCTCGCCGGGCATCGCGATCCGCTGGATGTGCAAGACCGGCCGCGCCGATCCCGACGGCACCGATTGCAAGAGATGCAGCGTCGCCACCGCGCGCTCATCCAAGCGGTGGGTGACGAGGTGGCGCGAATCCGGCGACCACAGGACCGCCGGCGGCAAGGCGATGCCGGCGAGACGGTGGGAAATGGCCGAGAGATTGGAATCCGGCGACTTGGCGTAGGCGTAGGCCTCGATGCCGTCCTGGGTCAGCCGCCGCTCGGCGCCGCTCGCCACCTTGCGGAGCCAGAGATTGTGCTCGCGGGCAAACGCCACCCACACGCCGTCGGGCGAGGCACTCTCGCTGGGGCTCGCCGGCGGCGGCCGCACCTTCCGGCAGGTCGCGGTTTTGGCGTCGAAGAACCAGCGTCCGCCCAGCGCGGCAAAGCCGATGCCCGCATTCTCGGGCTCGATGAAATCGAAGGGCAGCCGCATCGGCCGCACCGACTGACCAGTCGCCTCAGCCAGGCTTTTCGCCAAGGCCGCATGGTCGAAGGCCGGACCACGCTCGCCGCTCGCAGCCTCGACCAAAACAAATTCATGCCCGTCCACGCGTTCGCGGCGATACCAGAAGCGGTCGCTGTCGCCGATCCAGTAGGGCCGGATCTCGGCGTTCCGCACGCGCTTCTTCATGTTCCACGGCAGGAACGCTTCGGCGCGGGCGTAGTCCGCTGCCGTCAGGCGCGGTGGCAGGCTTGCTTGCTGATCCATGAGGGGGCTCTCTCGTCGCTCAGCTCTTCACCGCGCTCGCATAGGTGAAGCGGTTGCGGTGAACTTGATGTCCACAGGAGAGCTTAGCCCGGAGCAAGCCGCCGTCACCATGGGGCCGTCGCCATGGCGTCGCCGCCCGCATGGACGCAGAGCCGGTCGCCGGCGTAACGTTTTCCCCGCGCACCCTTTTTCATCGGCTGTCGAGGACGTGCCATGGCGAAGCCAAGCAAGCCTGCCCAGCCCGGGGCCAAGCGCCGCTCCGCCGGCTCCGGCACCAGCCAGGATCTGAGCGAGTTCGAGTTCGGTTTGATCGTCACCGGCAATGGCTTCATGCGCTGGGTCGAGCGCTGCATGGCGGCGGCCGGCGAGAACGGGCTCAACTACCAGGACGCGCTGGTGCTGCATGCGGTGAACCACCGCGCCCGCGGCAAGCGGCTGTCGGAAATCTGCATGGTGATGAATCTGGAAGATCCGCACATCGTCGCGTACGCCTTGAAGAAGCTGGTCGCCCGCGGCCTGGTGCAGATCCAGCGCCAGGGCCGCGAGAAGCACTACGCCAGCACGCGCCCGGGCGATGCGCTCTGCCAGCGCTATCGCCGCGTGCGCGAGCTGCATCTGGTGAAGAGCCTGGCGTGGATCGGCGGCGGCCACAACGCCATCCTCGATGCCGCGAGCTTCTTGCGCGCCATGTCGGCGCTCTACGAGCAAGCCGCGCGGCTTGCCACCGTCGCCAACGCCCCGGTGCCCGCCGCGCCGGAGTGAGGTGCTCTCACTCGCCGCCGCGGTTGAGAAGGAAGACGATGCACCACGGAGGCACGGAGGACACGGAGAAGAGAGAAGAATCTCACGCGCAAGCGCTGCGCATAGACTTCCTTTCTTCTCCGTGTCCTCCGTGTCTCCGTGGTGAACTCCTCTTTGTCGGCGACCGCGAAATCGCTGACGATTTATCGAGATAATCTCGGCATCGTCTTTTATTGACTGGGTGGCGTCGCCGGCCTTCGAATAGCGCATGGCCGTCCTCGTCGATCTCCGCAGCGATCTTCTGTCGCCGCCCACACCTTCCATGATCCGCGCGATGTCGGCGGCGATGCGACGTCCTCAGGTCTTCGGGCTGCGCGAGGACAAGCAGCAACGGGCGCTCGAAGAGCGGGTCGCCGATCTTACGGCCATGGAGGATGCCCTCCTGTTTCCCACCTGCACCATGGCGAACCAGGCGGCGATCCAGACCCTCTGCCGTCCCGGTAGAACCGTGCTGCTCGATGCGACGTCCCATATCGCCACCTCGGAAGCGGGCGGACCCGCGGCACTGGCCGGGCTCACGCTGCAGCCGGTGCCGGCGGAGCGGGGGCGCATGGATCCAGCGGCTCTCGCCGCGGCGTTGGCGGCACCCGCCGATGCGCTGAGAGCGCGGCCGGGCTTGATCGTGCTGGAGAACACCCACAACCGCTCCGGCGGCGGCGTGCTGCCGCCCTCCTACCATCGGCGCGTTCGCCGTCTCGCCGCCGGCGCCGGCATCCCGATCCATCTCGACGGCGCACGCCTGTTCAATGCCGCGGTGGCCGCCGGCCGCCCGGTCCGGGACTTCACCCGTCCCATGACCTCGGTGGCGCTCAGCCTCAACAAAGGCCTGTGCGCGCCCTTGGGAGCCATGCTCGCCGGGCCGAAAGGCTTCATCGCCGAAGCCCTCGCCGTGCGCCAGCGACTGGGCGGCGGCATCAGGCCGACGGGAGCGGTCGCGGCCGCCGGCCTCATCGCGATCGAGACGATGATCGACCGCCTCGGCCAGGATCACGCCAATGCCAAGCGTCTCGCCCGCGCTCTGGCCGAGATCGGCGTCGCCTGCGAAGACGTGGAAACCAATCTCGTCGTCGTCCTGACCGAAGCCTTCGGCATCGAGGCGGCCGCCTCGGTCCGGCGCTTGGCCGATGCCGGCCTGTTGGCGCTTGCCTTCGGTCCGGGGCGGATTCGCTTGGCGGTCCATCGCGGCATCGGGCGACGGGAGATCGAGCGCACGGTCCGCGCCTTCGCCTCCGTGGCGCGGCCGGTGCGCGGCGGCAAGGGTCGAGGCCGATGAGCCACCGCATCGGCATCGACATCGGCGGCACCTTCACCGACTTCGCGCTCTTGGACGAAGCCTCCCGGCACGTGGCCACGCACAAGCAGCTGACCACACCTGCCGATCCGTCCCTGGCGGTGCTGGACGGCATCTCCGTGCTCATCGCCAAGGCCGGCCTCAAGCTGTCCCGGATCGATTCCGTCGTGCACGGCACCACGCTGGTCACCAACGCCATCATCGAGCGCAAGGGCGCCTCCACCGCGATGATCGTGACCCAGGGCTTCCGCGACGTGCTCGATATCGGCTTCGAGCGCCGCTACGACCTGTTCGACTTGCGGCTGGTGTTTCCGCTACCCGTGGTCCCGCGCCGGCAGCGGCTCGAGCTCGCCGAGCGCATCGGTTATGACGGCAAGATCCGCCAACCTCTCGACCTGGCCACCCTGGAGACGGACCTGGCGCGCCTCAAACGCGCGGGCGCCATCGAGTCCGTCGCCGTCTGCCTGCTGCACTCCTATGCCAACCCCGTCCATGAGCAGGCGATCGGCGCCTGGCTCGCCGAGCGTCATCCCGAGCTCAGGGTTTCGCTCTCCTCCGCGGTCTTCCCGCTGATGCGGGAATACGAGCGCTGGACCACCACCTGCCTCAACGCCTATGTACAGCCCATCGTCGAGCGCTATCTCGACCGGCTGGAATCCGGGCTGGCGCGCCAGGGCTTCCGCGGCCGGATCTATGTCATGGCGTCCAATGGCGGCACCTTGACCGCTGCGGTGGCCCGCCGCTTTCCGATCCGCATGCTGGAATCCGGCCCCGCCGCCGGCGCCTTGATGTCGGCCCGCCACGGCAGCGCCTTGCGGGAGAGCCAGGTGCTCGCCTTCGACATGGGCGGCACCACCGCCAAGGGCTGCGTCATCCGCGACGGCGCCCCGTTGAAGAAATACGACTTCGAAGTGGCGCGCGCGCACGAGTTCAAGCGCGGCTCCGGCTTGCCGGTGAAGATCCCGGTCATCGACATGATCGAGATCGGCACCGGCGGCGGCAGCCTCGCCCAGGTGGACCCGCGCGGCGTGCTTCGGGTCGGACCGGAGAGTGCGGGCGCCGATCCCGGTCCCGCCTGCTACGGCCGCGGCGGCCAGCGCGCCACCTTGACCGATGCCAGCCTGGTGCTGGGCTATCTCGATGCCGGTTCCTTCTTGGGCGGCCGCATGGCGATCGACCGGAGCGCCGCCGTGCGGGCGATCTCCCGCGACGTGGCCGAACCGCTCGGCGTCGATCTCGCCCGCGCCGCCTGGGGCATCCAGGAAGTGATCAACGAGGACGTGGCCCGCGCCTTCCGCGTGCACGCGGCCGAGCGCGGCGTCGACTACCGGCGCTGCGCCATGATCGCCTTCGGCGGGTCGGGGCCGGTGCATGCCTTGCGCATCGCCCGCAAGCTCAAGATCGCCCGTGTCATCTGCCCGGCCGGCGCCGGGGTCATGTCCGCCTTCGGTCTCCTGGTGAGCCCGCTCTCCTTCGAAACCTTCCGCTCGCACCGGGTCGGGCTCGAGCGCCTGACGCCGGACTCCTTCGCCCAGATCTTCGCGGCGCTCGAACGGTCGGCCGCGCTGCCGCTCGCCGAGGCGGGCATCGAGGGACGCCAGATCCGCATGATCCGGCGCCTCGATATGCGCTATGTCGGCCAGGGCTACGAGATCGAGGTGCTGCTGCCCGAGGCCGAGCCGGCGCGGCTGCCGGCGCGCCTGGCGGCGTTGTTCGCTGCAGCCTATGAGCGGGTCTTCCGCTCCAGCTTTGCCGAGCGCCCGATCGAGATCGTCAATTGGAAGGTGGAGGCGATCGGACCGGATCCAGCTGCCGCCGACTTCCGGCTCGAGGGCGGCGAGGCGGCCAAGGCCGCCCAAAAGGGCGTTCGCCCGGCCTATGTGCCCGAGGCGGGCGGCTACCGCGACTGTCCGGTCTATGACCGCTACGCGCTTGTGCCCGGCGCGGTGGTGATCGGCCCGGCCTTGATCGAGGAGCGGGAATCCACCTGCGTCTTGGGTGGTGGCGACCGCATCGAAGTCGACGCGCGGCTCAATCTCGTGGCCGAGATGGGGATCGCGGCATGAGCGGCTACGATCCCATCGCGCTCGGCATCCATTGGGACCGGCTGATCTCGATCGCCGATGAGATCGTGACCGCGCTGGTGCGCACCTCGTTTTCGACCAATGTCAGGGAAAGCTACGACCTCTCCTGCATCCTCTTCGACGCCAAGGGCCGTGCGCTCGCCCAGGGCGCCTACAGCGTGCCGTCCTTCACCGGCACCGCCCCCTTGACCATGCGCCATATGCTCGAGCGCTTCCCGCCCGACACGCTGGCGGAGGGCGACATCATCGCCACCAACGATCCCTGGCTCGGCACCGGGCATCTCTTCGACATCAATGTCATGCGCCCGGTGTTCAAGTCCGGCCGGCTCGTCGGCTACACCATGAGCATCACGCACCTGCCGGATATCGGCGGCGGCGGCTTCTCGGCCGCGGCGAGCGAGGTCTATGAGGAGGGCCTCCGGCTGCCGGTCTGCCGGCTGGCGAAGGCCGGGCGGCTGAATGAAGAGCTCATGGAGATCATCCGCACCAATGTGCGCGTCCCGGAGCAGACCCTGGGCGACATCATGGCCAATGTCGCCTGCAACGAGGTGGGCGGCCGCATGCTGACCGAGTTCATGGAGGAGTACGCGATCGCCGACCTGGCGCCGCTGGCGGACGCGATCATCGGCTTCTCGGAGGAAGCGATCCGCGCCGAGCTTCGCCGCGTGCCGGCCGGCGTCTACCGCAATCGCATCGAGGTCGAGGGCGATCAGGCGCCCTTGACCTTGGCGGCGTCGGTGGCGATCGCCGATGGCGAGGCCAGCATCGATTTTGCCGGCTCGAGCCCCGCAGTTCGCGCTGCCATCAACGTGCCCTATTGCTACACGCGCGCTATTGCCGCCTATGCGATCAAGTGCCTGACCACGCCGAAGATCCCCAACAATGAAGGCTCGGTCAGGCCGATCCTGGTGGCGGCGCCGGAGGGCTCGGTCTTGAACGCGCTGCCGCCCTCGCCGACCGGCGGTCGGCACATCATCGGGCATTTCATCAATCCGTTGATCTTCGGCGCGCTGGCCCCGGCGCTGCCCGATCGCGTGCAAGCCGATTCCGGCATGCTGAACCTGATCAACGTGCAGGGAACCCATCCCGATGGCGGCGGCGTCTCCAGCATCTTCTTCGCCTCGGGCGGCTTCGGCGCGCTCGCCGGCATGGATGGCTGGGCCACCACGCCGTCCCCCTCGAACATGACCGGGACGCCGATCGAAGCCTGGGAGAACCTGACCGGCATGACCATCGAGCGGAAGGCGCTGCTCGTCGATTCCGGCGGGGTCGGGCGATACCGGGGCGGGCTCGGTCAGGAGATCGTGCTCCGGAACGATTCCGGCGGGACGATGACCGTGTCCATCCTCGCCGGCCGCACCGAGTTCCCGCCCATGGGCCTCAATGGCGGTGGGCCGGGTCGGCGGCGCGAGATCCAGATCAACGGCAAGACGGTGCACCCCAAGGGCCGCTATCGGCTCGAGCCAGGCGACGTGATCGCCACCTTCGAGGCCGGCGGCGGCGGCTACGGCCCGCCCGAGCGGCGGGCCCAAGACGCGATCCTGCGCGACCTCGCCGAGGGCACGGTCAGCGAGGAAGCGGCACGGCGCGACTATGGCCATCGGCCGAAGAAGGCGAGGAGGGCATGAAGCGATGAGCCCAGTCGTCGTCGCCCACGACGTGATGATGAAGATGCGCGACGGCGTGCGCCTTGCCGCCGACCTCTATCGCCCGGCCACGCCAGCGGGCGAGCCGGTTGAAGGCCGTTTGCCGACGATCCTGACGCGCACCTCCTACGACAAGGCGAACCCGGTGATGCAGGTGGAGCCGGTCGGCATGTTCTTCGCGCGCCACGGCTATGCCGTGGTGATCCAGGATCTGCGCGGCCGCGGCCATTCAGAAGGGGTCGGCGACTATCACCACCGCGCCAATCCCAAGGAAGGTCCCGACGGCTACGATACCATCGAGTGGATCGCCGCCCAGGCCTGGTCGGACGGCAAGATCGGCATGGTCGGCAGCTCCCATAGCGGCTGCGTGCAGAATGTGGCAGCCATCCACCGGCCGCCGCATCTCGAGGCGCTCTGGGTCGACGCAGCACCCATTACCGGCAATGGCTGGGAGTCCCGCCAGGGTGGGGCCATGCGTCTCCACATGGTGCCGGCCTTGTTCGTGCACGCCCATGACGCGCCGGAGATCCGCGACGATCCAGCCGCCCGCAAGCGGATCGAGGACGGCGCCATGAACATCCGCCGCTTGATCGAGACCATGCCGTTCAAGGTGGGGCACACCCCGCTCACCGCCGTGCCCAATCTCGAGCGGGTGCTGATGCGCTACCAGGAAAACGGTGTGAGCGACGCCTGGTGGACCCAGGAGGTGATGGACCAGAAGTCGCGCCTCGAACGCTACGCCGACGTGCCGACGGTGTTCTCCACCGGCTGGTATGATTGCTTCGTCGCCGAAGTGACCGACCAGTTCCGGCGTCTCGCGCGCCAAAACAAGTCGAAGCTGCGCCTGGTCGTCGGGCCCTGGAACCACACCGCCATGCGCAGCGGCAGCTCGGTCGTGGGCGAGGTCGAGTTCGGCAAGGCGGCCTCCTGGGGCTACCGCGTCTACAACGCCGAGCGGCTGCGCTGGTTCGATCGCTGGCTGAAGGGCCGCAAGAACGGCGTCGACGGCGAGGCGGCGGTCCGGCTTTTCATCATGGGCGGCGGCAGGGGGGCGAAGACCGCGCGTGGCCATCTCCACCATGGCGGTGCCTGGCGCCAGGAGAAGACCTGGCCGCCGAAGCGCGCGGTGCCGACACAATTCTATCTGCGCGCGGGCGGCGCCCTCACCACCGAAGCGCCGAGCGAGAAGGCCTCCTCACTCACCTGGACCCATGATCCGAGCCACCCGGTCCCCACCGTGGGGGCAGCGATCGCGCCGTTTTTTGAATGGATGCCGGTGCCTTCCGGCATGGACGGGGCCTATCTGCCGCCCCGCGCACGCATGCGCTCGGTGGTACCGGACGGACCGATGCATCAGCGCGAACGCCAGGACCTCATCGGCTGCCGTGCCCCCTATCCACTCATGTCCGAGCGCCACGACGTGATCGTGTTCCAGAGCGAGCCCTTGGCCCGCGCCATCGAGGTGACCGGGCCGATCCACGTGCACCTGTTCGTCGCTTCCAGCGCCCCCGACACGGATTTCACCGCGAAGCTCCTCGATGTGTATCCGCCGTCTCCGGACTATCCCGAGGGCTTCCACATGAACCTCGCCGATTCGATCCTGCGCATGCGCTTCCGCTCCGGCCTCGAGCGCGAAGAGATGATGAAGCCGGGCCGGGTCTACGAGATCTCGATCGAGCTGCCGCCGATCGCCAATCTGTTCGAGGCCGGCCACCGCCTTCGTCTCGACATCGCGTCCAGCAATTTTCCGCATTTCGACGTCAATCCCAACACCGGCGAGCCCTTGGGCCGCCATACCAAGCTCACGCGCGCCCAGAACACGCTCCATCTCGGCGCCAGGCGTCCGTCTTATGTGCTGCTGTCGATCATGCCAAGGCGCTGAACTCTCATCTGCAACCACAAACCAGGAGGCGAACCATGCTGTCCTATCGATCGAGCCGCCTTTGGAGCCTGAGCCTCTTCCTGGCACTGGCGCTCGCCATGCCGGCTGAGGCGCAGAAGCGGGGCGGCGATTTCATCGCCATGGTCTATGGCAACGCCAACAGCATCGACCCGAACTTCCAGGCCTCGCACATCTCCCGCAGCATGCTTTTGGGCACCTACGAGACCCTGCTGGCGGTCGACGACAACAGCACGGCCACGCCGATGCTGGCGAGCGGCGTGGAGGCCTCGCCGGACGGCCTCACCTATCGCTTCCAGCTTCGCCGCGGCGTCAAGTTCCACAACGGCAAGGAGATGACGTCCGCCGACGTCAAGGCCTCGCTCGAGCGCTTCGCCCGGGTGAGCCCGGATCGCATCACCATGGCGCCGGTGGTGGGGATCGACGCGCCCGATCCTTACTCCCTCGTCATTCGCCTGAAGCAGGTGAGCGCCTCCTTCCTGGATCGCCTGGCCTCGGCGACCACGCCGGTTGCGGTCATCCCGGCCGAAGAGGCGGGGAAGGATCTCAACAAGACGAATGCCATCGGCACCGGCCCGTTCCAATTCGTCGAATGGGTCCCCGACAGCCACATCAAGCTGAAGCGCTTCGATGACTATCAGCCGAACACCGCCTACGCCGCCCCGAGCGGCTTCGGCGGCAAGAAGACGGTCTATCTCGACACGGCGACCTTCCGCGTCACCACCGAGGCGAGCGCCAGGGTGGCGGCACTCGAATCCGGCCAGGTGCATCTCGCCCAGGACATTCCGGTCCCGGCCGCCAAGCGGTTGGCCGACAATGCCAAGCTCAAGATCCACCAGCTCAAGACCTTCAACATGCCGGTCTTGTTCCTCAACCACGCGCAGGCACCGACCGACAACCTCAAATTCCGGCAAGCGATCCAGGCGGGCGTCGACAATGGCGAGGCGATGGCGGCGGCGACCGACGGCGTCTTCGAGCTGGATGCGTCGTGGCTGTGGCCGGGCAACGCCTTCTCCAGCGACGCCGGCAAGGACAAGTACAACCAGAACAACCTCGCCCGCGCCAAGCAGCTCCTGGCCGAGTCCGGCTACAAGGGCGAGCCGATGATCCTCGCGATCAACAATATCGGTTTCCACGTGAAGATCGGCAGCGTGATCTTGGAGAATCTGAAGGCGATCGGCATCAACGTGCAGGTCGAGCGCATGGAATGGCCGGTCATGGTCGATCTCGCAAGCAAGGACAAGGGCTGGAACGTCGCCACCGCCGGTTTCAGCTCGCAGCCGCTGTTGGGCGCTTATGCCTATCAGCCGCTGTTCACCGGCCCGACCAATTGGCCGCATATCAAATCCGATCCGCCGATGGAGGAGGCCTGGGCCGTCTTCAACACCTCGCTCAACCTGGCCGAGCGCAAATCCGCCTGGGCGAAGGTGCAGCAGCGCACCTATGATCAGGTCTATATTGTGAAGCTCGGCAATCAGCCGTTCCTGATCGGCGTCTCTGCCAAGGTCGGCGGCTACCGGCCCTATATCGGCGCCGAGCGGCTCTGGGACGTGTGGCTCGAATAGGCTCGGGGACAAAGAGGGCGCCGGGGGAGGAGTGATGGCCCGCTACATCGTCAGGCGCTTGCTAGCGAGCTTCGTCGTCCTCATCATCGTCGCCCTCATCTCCTTCAGCATCATGCAGCTGGTGCCGGGCGACCCCGCCACGGTGATGGCCGGGGTCGCAGCACCGCCCGACCAGGTGCAGCGCATCCGCGAGCAGTTCGGCTTGGACCAGCCCTTCCCGATCCAGCTCGCCCGCTGGACCGCCGGCGTCGTCCAGGGCGACCTCGGCCAATCCATCATGCTGAGCCGATCGGTGGTGCGGGCCATCGTGGAAAGGCTGCCGGCGACCTTGGCCATGGGCAGCCTTGCCTTCGCGCTCACCTTGGTCCTGGGCGTGCCGGCCGGCATCGTCGCCGCCTGGCGGCAGAACACCTGGGTCGACCAGGCGATCATGGCCGCCGCCGTGATCGGGGTGTCGGTGCCCAGCTTCTGGCTCGGCCTCATCTTCATCATCTTCTTCGCCGTGATCATGGATTGGCTGCCGGCCGGCGGCTATGTGACCTTCACCGAAGCGCCGCTCGACTGGTTCCGCAGCCTGGTGCTCCCCGCCATCGCACTGTCGCTGTCGCAGGTGGGACTGCTCGCCCGCATCACCCGGGCCGCCATGGTCGAGGTCCTGTGCCAGGACTACATCCGCACCGCCCGCGCCAAGGGCCTGCCGGAATGGCTGGTGCTGGCGCGCCATGCCTTCGCCAACGTGCTGGTGCAGGTGATCACCGTCATCGGCATCATCTTCAGCCTGCAATTGAGCGGCACGGTGGTGATCGAGACGGTGTTCTCGCTGCCCGGCCTCGGCAAGTTGCTGGTGAACGCCATCCTGACCCGCGACTATCCCTTGATCCAGGGTGGGCTCCTGATCACGGCTTCGATGTTCGTGCTCATCAATCTCGCGGTCGACGTGCTCTACACCGCGATCGACCCCAGGATCCGCTATGAGTAGCGACGCGCTCGCCGCGGCCCAGAGGATCGGCCTGGCGCGGCCCCGGCGCCGGGGCTGGCAGGCGACGCTGCGGCGCTTTTCCCGACACCGGCTGTTCATGGTCGGTTTCGTGCTCTGCGCGATCGTGCTCTTTTGCGCGCTCTTCGCCGACGTGATCGCCACCCACGATCCCGTGCGCATCCGCATGCGCGAAGCCTTTCAGACGACATCGGCGGCGCATCTCTTCGGCACCGACAGCCTGGGGCGCGACATCTTCAGCCGGGTCGTCTACGGCGCCCGCGTGTCGCTCGCCATCGGCTTGAGCACGGTCGTGCTCTCCGGCGCGTTCGGCGTGCTCTTTGGCGTGCTCGCCGGCTATTTCATGGCGTGGGACGACGCGATCATGCGCTTCATGGACGCGCTCATGTCGTTCCCGCCGGTCTTGCTGGCGCTCGCCATCGCGGCCGCCCTCGGGCCGTCCGCCACTAATGTCGTGCTGGCGATCTTCGTCCCCTACGTGCCGCGCACGGCGCGCCTTGTCCGCGCCTCGGCATTGACCGTGCGCGAGCTCGACTTCGTCAGCGCTGCCCGCGCGATCGGCGCCGGCGATGTCCGCATCGTCTTCCGCCACATCTTGCCGAACTGCCTCGCCCCCTTGATCGTGCAGCTCACCTTCGTCTTCGCCATCGCGGTCTTGTCCGAGGCGGCCTTGAGCTTTCTCGGATTGGGCCCGCCGCCGCCGACGCCGAGCTGGGGCAACATCATCGCCGACGGCCGCGACTATCTGCGCGAGGCCTGGTGGATCTGCCTGTTTCCGGGCATCGCGATTTCGCTGACGGTGCTGGGCTTGAACCTGCTGGGCGACGGGCTGAGAGACCTCATCGATCCCAGGCTCAAGGTCGAGCAGTAGCGCCCGCACCCCGGCCGGCGGACGGGGCCAAGGCGCCGATCGCCCGCACCAGCTCGCCGAGCCCGCGATCCACATGCTTGTCCCGGCGGAGCACCAGGGCCAGCCGGCGATAGACCCTGGGCCGGAGCGGGCGGATCGCCATGCCCTCGGTCAGGCTCGGATCGGCGACCGCAAGCCGCGGCAGGACCGCGGCGCCGAGCCCGGCCTCCACCAGCTTCTTGATCGCTTCCACGCTGCCCAGCTCCATGATCGGGCGGCACCGGCGGCCGCCCGCTTTGAACCATCGGTCGATCACGCCGCGGGCATGGCCGCCGGCCTCGTAGAGGATGACCGGCCGCTCCGCCAGCATGGCGGCGGTGACGCTGGCCCGCATCGGCGCCTCGGCCATGGGGAAGACCGCGACCAGCTCGTCGTTCAACACCGGGGTTGCCCGTAGGCTGCGGCCGGGGACGGGCATGGTAACGAGGGCGGCGTCGATGCGGTTCTCTTCCAGCGCCTTCAGGATCTCCGGCGAGTTCCCGGTGCTGACCACGATCTCCAGCCCGGGATAGGCGCGACGCAGCTCCTTCAGGATCGGCGGCAGCACATAGATGCAAACCGTGGCACCGGTGCCGAGGCTGACCCGGCCGCTGATGCCGGAGCGGTGCTCGGCCACCGATTCCAGCGCGTCCGCCACCGCCTCGTCGATGCGCTTGGCGCGTTCGATCAGCACCAGCCCCGCCGCCGTCGCGCGCACGCGCTTGCCGCCGCGCTCGACCAGACGAATGCCGAGGCGCTCTTCCAATTGCCTGACCTGCAGGCTGACGGCCGGCTGGGTCAAGCCGCGCCGCTCGGCGGCAGCCGAGAAGCTGCCGAGCTGGACCACATCATTCAGCGCCTGCAGCTGGTCGAGGTTGAGACGACGCATGCCAAAGTTTCGCTTATATCGGAGATAGAACAAATGAATTTCCCTTTGGCAGGGGCGGATGGGATGCTGCGGCGAGGCATGGGGAAGCAAATCGGTGTCGAGCAGACTGGCAATGGCTGCGGCGAATGAGCGCGCGCTGGGTTTCGGCGGCGGTGCGCCGCCGGATTTTAAACAGCGATGACAATGCCCCCACCCCGGCCCTCCCCCACCTGTCGGCGGGGGAGGGTGATGACCTGCCATAATTCCCTCCCTCGCCGAAGGGCGGGGGAGGGAGGGGCCCGCGCGAGCGGGAGGGTGGGGGCTGTCGGCGCCGGCCGCATGTCTTGGTGCCGCAGATAATGGCCTTCGTCCACCGCACCGCCTTCAAGCACTCTCTCGGCCGATTTTTCTCGCTCTTCGCCTTGCCGCCGGCGATCGGCGGCAGCGTGCATGCCCTCGGCATCACCCAGATCGTCTGCTGGGGCACCACCTTCTATGCGCCGGCGGTGATATCCGATCCGATCATCGCCGAGATGGGCTGGTCGCGCACCGAGGTGTTCGGCGCCTTTTCCTTGAGTCTCATCCTGGGCGCGCTCGTCTCCCGGCCGGCCGGCCGCGCCCTCGACCGCCATGGCGGACGGACTCTGATGGCGATGGGATCGGCGGTGTGTGCGCTGGGCCTCTTGGTGCTGAGCCTCGCCCCCTCGCTCCCGGTCTATCTCGCGGGCTGGCTGGTGCTGGGCGTGGGCATGCGGCTCAGCCTCTATGAAGCGGCCTTCGCCACCTTGACCGAGATCGCCGGCACCGAGGCGCGCCGCGCCATCTCGGCGCTGACATTCTATGGCGGCTTTGCCTCCAGCGTGTTCTGGCCCTTGGGCTGGGCCTTGGCGAGCTGGGTCGGCTGGCGCGGCGCGCTCGTCATCTTCGCGGCTCTCAACCTCATGGTTTGCCTGCCGCTCCATCTCTGGTGCTTGCCGGCGCGAAAGCCGAGGGCGACCAAGGCCGCCTCTCCCGGCAGCACCAACGGCGATAGCGGTCGCCTCGAAGGGACGCTGCGCCGCCTGGCGATGGTCGCCTTCACGCTCGCCTTCGCGCTCATGACCTACGTCAACTCGGCCCTCTCCGCGCACATCATCGACACGCTGGTAGCGATGGGCTTGAGCGGCAAGGAAGCAGTGTCGGTCGCCTCGCTGCGCGGCTTCGGGCAGGTGGGTGCCCGGGTGAGCGAGTTCCTCTTTGCCGCCGGGCTCGATCCGGTTTGGCTCGCCATCATCGCCGTCGGGCTGACGCCGCTCGCCCTCGTCGTCCTCTTCCTCGGCGGCGGCTTCGTCATCGCCACCGTCTTCTCCCTCGGCCAAGGGGCCTCCAACGGCCTCGTCACCATCGCCCGGGGGGCCGCACCCTTGGTCGTTTTCGGGGCGGAAGGCTATGGCCAGCTCCTCGGCACCATGGCAGGCCCGGCGCTCATCGCTTCGGCGGTGGCCCCGCTCGTCCATGCCGCGGTGATCGACCGCTGGGGCCATGGTGCGGCCTTGTGGTCGATGCTGCTGGTGGCGCTGGCGGCCTTGTCGGCTCTCGCCGTGCTGGCGGCGGCGCTCCGCGGGGCGAGGCGGGGACGCTGAGATCCGATTGCTTCCCAGCGGCTTAGAAGCGGCCCGGGGCCGGCACCTCTCGGCTGGGCGCCGTGTCGATTTAGTTCTGCATACCGTCCCCTCGATTCAGTCCATATAGTCTCGCTAGTGCCTGCCAGGGCGATCCTCGCTCAGGCCAAGAAGGCGCATTGCGGAGGCGAAGCCAATGACGATCACCCGAAGGACCCTCATCCAGGCCGGTGTCGCTCTTCCCATCCTTTCCGTCACCGCGCGGGCGCAATCGACGACGGGCATTCTCCGGTTCGGCCTGTCGGCCTCGCCGCCGAATCTGCAGCCTTGGGTCAGCACCGGCGCATCGGCCGGCACCGTCAAGCTTCTCATCCATCGCAGCCTCGTCGCCTATGACAGCAAGGGCGAGCTGCGCGGCGAGCTGGCCGAATCCTGGTCGATCGACGGCGACGGCGCCTGGGTGTTCAAGCTGCGGCAGGGCGCGGTTTTCCACAATGGCGAGCCGGTGACGGCGGACGACGTCAAATGGTCGATCGATCAGATGGCCGCCGAGACCTCGACCGCCTATATGAAGGGCCAGTTCCAGGCGATCGCCCGGGTCGAGATCGCCGATCCACGCACGGTGCGCGTCGTGACCAGGGAGCCCGTGGCGACGCTGCCGAGCTGGTTCGCCAACTACAACACCTTCATCATCTGGCGGAAATCGCAGGCAAACGAGCCGATCGGCGCCGGTCCGTTCCGGCTGGTCGGCCAGGAGCGCGGCACCTCGCTCGAGCTGGCGCCCTTCGACAAGTTCTACAAGCAGGGATATCCGAAGCTGAAAGGCATCAAATTCATCGTCTATGCCGACGAGAATCTGCGCAACGCGGCGCTCATGTCGGGCGATGTGGACATGATCGAATACGTGCCCTGGCAGTCGATGGACGCGGTCGAGAAGGATCCGCGGCTCAAGCTCGATTCCGTCGAAGGGCCGTTCATGGACATTCTGTTCAACGGCTCGAAGCCGCCCTTCTCCGACCCGCGCGTCCGGCGCGCGGTCGCGCATGCGGTGAAGCGCGACGACATCGTCAAGGTGGCCTTCTTCGGCCGCGGCAAGCCGCTCGAGGGCGTGCCGGTCGTCGAGGGCACGCCCTGGTACGACAAGGAGCTGGCGCGCGGCTGGAACTATGATCCGGCCCGTGCCAAGGCGCTGCTTAGCGAGGCGGGTTACGCGAACGGATTCCAGACGACGATGCTGTCGACCGCGCAGTTCGGCATGCACAAGGATACCGCCGAGGTGGTGCAGCAATACCTGGCCGCGATCGGCATCCAAAGCGAGCTCAAGCTGCCGGACTGGTCGACGCGCGTCACGCTCGGAGGGCGCGGTCAATATGACATCGCGATCCATGGCGTCAGCGCCGACAACAACGATCCCGACGGGCTGACGGTGGTGCTCGATACCTCGCTGCCGACGACCTACAGCCGATCCTTCCAGCTCGCGGCGCCGCGCACGGCGGCGGCGCTGGCGCGCGGCCGGGGCGAATTCGATCAAGCCAAGCGCGTCCAGATCTACAAGGACATGCAGCGCGCTGCCTTGGAGGAGGTGCCGCTCGTCGGCCTCGCTTGGCGCAGCCAGGGCTACGGGATGGATCGCCGGGTCAAGGGCTTCACCAATCTGCCCGGCGCGCTCACCAACTCATCCGGCGGCATGCTCGAGGAGACCTATTTCGGATGACGCAGTGGCTGCTGCGGCGGGTCGCCGTCTCGGTGGCGCTCGCCTGGGTCGTGGCCACCATCGTCTTTCTGGCGCTCCATCTGGTTCCCGGCGATCCGGCCGAGCTGCTCTTGGCGACCGGGGGTGCGGCACCCGATCCGACGATCGTGGCGGAGCTGCGCCAGCGGCTGGGACTGGAGCGGCCGCTGATCGAGCAATATGCGGCGTTCCTCGGCGGCGTGCTCGAGGGCGATCTCGGCAAGTCGCTGGTCGACGACTATCCGGTTTCTAGCGAGATCGCCCTTCGCCTGCCGCGGACCCTCGAGCTCATCTTAGCGGGTTCCCTCATCGCGATCGCGCTTGGCATTCCCGGCGGCGCCTATGCCGGGTTGCGCCAGGGCGGGACCTTCGACCGCATCGCCTCGGCGACGGCGGGTCTGCTGCTGGCGGTTCCGGTGTTCGTGCTGGGCACGCTGCTCGTCCTCTTGCTGGCGCAGACGCTCCGCCTGACGCCGGCCGGCGGCTACACGCCGATTGCGCAAAATCCGGCGCAGCATTTCACCTTGCTGGCGCTGCCGGCAGTTGCCATCGCCAAGGGCCTTGCCGCCATTATCTTCCGCATGACCCGCGCCTCGGTCCTTGACGCGCTCTCGCGCGACTTCGTGCGCACGGCACGCGGCAAGGGCCTGTCGCCGCGGCGCGTGCTGGTCCGCCACGTGCTCCGCAACGCGTTGACGCCGGTCTTGACTGTGCTCGGCCTGCAGATGGGCACTCTTCTGGGAGGCACGGTGCTGGTCGAATATGTGTTCAACTGGCCGGGTCTCTCGACGCCGCTCCTGCGCGCGGTCGAAGCCCGCGACTATCCGATGGTGGTCGGCATCGTGCTGACGATTTCCGTATTGTTCCTGCTCATCAACCTCATCATGGATATCCTCTACGCCGTGCTCGATCCCCGTGTTCGCGCTGCATGAGGGGTACGCGTCGCATGAAGCGGCTGTGGGTGCCGGGCGCATGCGTCGGGTTCATCGTCTTCATCGCCCTTGCGGCTCCGCTCTTGGGCCTGCCGGATCCGGTTCGCCAGGACGTTCCGCAGAGGCTGTCCGGCACCGCGCCGGGGTCATGGCTGGGGCGGGACGAATTCGGGCGCGACGTGCTGTCGCGGCTGATCTGGGGTGCCCGCACTAGCCTCGCCGTCGCCTTCGCCTCGGCGCTTCTGGCATGCCTCCTCGGCACCGCGCTCGGTCTGATCGGCGGCTGGCTCAGGGGTGTGGGCGAGCTCTTGGCACTGCGCAGCGCCGACGTCATCCTCTGCTTTCCGCCGATCCTGCTGGCGCTCCTCGTCGTAACCCTGCTCGGGCCCGGTGCGGCCACGCTGATCCTGGTCGTGTCGGTGCTCTATCTGCCGGGTTTCGTCAGGGTCGCCTATGGCGAGGTCCTGTCGGCGAAGAGCCACGATTATGTCGAAGCGGTGCGCGCGCTGGGCGCGCCCACGGGACGCATCCTCATGCGCACGCTGTTGCCGAACATCGCCGGGCCCGTCCTGGTGCAGCTCTCGCTCGCGGTGGCGGCCGCGGTCGTGCTGGAGAGCGGACTGTCCTTCCTCGGTCTCGGCGTGGTGCCGCCGGCGCCGTCCTGGGGGCTGATGATTCGCGGCGCCCGTGCCACGATGGAGCAGGCGCCGTTGCTGCTCCTCTGGCCTTGCGCGGCGCTGACCTTGACCATCCTTGCGATGAATCGCCTCTGCGATGCGCTGCGCGACACGGTCGACCCGCGTACGCCCTCGGCGCGGCCGAGGCTACGCCTGGTCGACCACCTGCTGCCGGGACTGGCGCCACCGCTGTCGCAGGCGGCCGAGGCGACACTTGCCGTCAGCGACCTGACGATCGAGCTGGACCTGCCCCACGGACGCTTGCGCCCGGTCGAGGATGTCAGCCTCTCGGTCAAGGCCGGCGAGATGCTGGCGATCGTCGGCGAAAGCGGCTCCGGCAAGTCGCTGACGGCGCTGGCGGTCATGGGGCTGCTGCCGCCGGTCGCCAGGCCGGTGGCGGGATCCGCCTGGTTCGGGGGCAAGGACCTGCTCCGGCTGGACGAGCCGGCGCTGCGCCGGTTGCGCGGCGGCGCCATCGCGATGATCTACCAGGACCCGATGAGCAGCCTCAATCCGGTGCTTCGGGTCGGCGATCAGGTCACCGAAGCGATCCGCGCCCATCGCGCGCTCTCGATGGAAGCGGCACGCGCCGAAGCCTTGATGCTGTTCCGCCGCGTCGGCATCGCCGATCCGGAGCTGCGGCTCGCCGCATATCCGCACGAGATGTCGGGCGGCATGCGCCAACGCGTCATGATCGCGATGGCGCTGGCCAACCGGCCCCGGCTGCTCATCGCCGATGAGCCGACCACGGCGGTCGACGTCACGGTGCAGGCGCAGATTCTCGATCTCCTGATGGAGCTAAAGCGCGAGTCCGGCACCGCGCTCATTTTCATCACGCACAGCCTCAGCGTCGTCGCCGAAGTCGCCGATCGGGTGACGGTGATGTATGCGGGCCAGGTGGTCGAGGACGGTCTGGTCGAGGAGGTGTTTCAGGAACCGCTGCATCCCTATACGAGCGCCTTGCTCGCGGCATTGCCGGAAGGCGACGAGACGCCGACGGGAATTCCGGGGGTCGTGCCGCTGCCGAACGCGTTTCCCCCGGGCTGCCGCTTTGCTCCCAGGTGCGCCCATGCCGCATCGCGTTGCACGCAGGCGCCGATCCCGCTCCTGGAGGCGCGAGCCCGTCGCCGCACGCGCTGCATCCGCTGGGCGGAGCTGAGCTTAGGAGCCTGTCTGAGTGATGGACGCGGCAGCGTCGCGGCCGCGTCCATCACTCAGACAGGCTCCTGAGGCGGGAGAAGGTGGCATGAGCGAGACCGCCGCCGCGACGCCGCTGGTCGAAGCGAGGGTCGTATCGAAGACCTTCCTCGCCGGCGGGCTCTTTCGCCGCGGCCGCCCGGTGCAGGCGGTGCGCGCCGTCGACGCCTGGGTGGCGCGCGGCGAGACCGTCGGCTTGGTCGGCGAATCCGGTTCCGGCAAGAGCACGCTCGGCCGGCTGCTGCTCGGCCTGCTCGCCGCCACCGAAGGCTCCGTCCGCTTCGACGGCAAGCCGCTGGAGGCCATGACGCGGACCGCTCTGCGCCGGCAGCGGCGGCGCATGCAGATCGTCTTCCAGGATCCCTTCGGCAGCCTCGATCCGCGCCGTCGCGTCGGCGCGCAGATCGGGGACGGGCTGGCGATTCATCGCATCGTTCCGCCGGGCGAGCGCCGGGCGCGGGTGGCCGATCTCCTGGTCAAGGTCGGACTCGACCCTGAGCACGCCGAGCGCTTTCCCCATGAGTTCTCCGGCGGCCAGCGGCAGCGGATCGGCATCGCGCGCGCCTTGTCCACCGGGCCCGACTTTCTCGTCGCCGATGAGCCGGTGAGTTCCCTCGACGTCTCGATCCAGGCGCAGATCGTCCGGCTGTTGGCCGATCTGCGCCTGGAGCTCGGGCTGGCCATGCTGTTTATCAGCCACGATCTGTCGGTCGTGCGGCATCTCTGCCGCCGCGTCATGGTGATGTATCTTGGCCGCGTGGTGGAGGAAGGTGCCGCGGCGACGATCTTCTCGGCACCGGCGCATCCCTACACAAGGGCGCTGCTTTCGGCGACGCCGCGCCTGCATCGCGCCCAGCGCCGAACGCGCATTCTTCTCGCGGGTGATCCGCCGAGCCCGTCGAATCCGCCGTCGGGCTGCGTCTTTCGCACGCGCTGCGCCCATGCGGTCCCGCGCTGCGCGGAAACCGTGCCGGAGCTCAGTCCCTTCGGCGAGGCGCGCCGCGTCGCCTGCCTCCGCGCCGACGAGATCGCCTGATTCAGGCCGGCAGCACCATCAACATTCTCTCAAAGGAGCACATAGGTGGTTTCTCACACGACTCCCAAGGTCCATATGGGAACCCTCACCGGCGGCGAGGGACGCGAGCTCTATCAACGAAACCCCATCGTTCTGCTGCCGATGGGCAGCCAGGAGGATCAGGGGCCGCACGCGCCCATGGGCGACTATCTCTTGGCGGAGAAGATCGCCGAGCTGGCGGCTCTGCGCGCCTGCGAACGCGGGGTGCGCACGGTGGTCGCCCCGGTGCTGCCGTTCGGCGGCGCCGACTGGTTCGGAGCGATGCCCGGCGGCATCGCCATCTCCCAGGCGACCCTGACGATCTTCATCGACGAGATGATCGAGAACCTGCGCCGCCACGGGCTCACCCGGCTCATCGTCATCAACGGCCATGGCGGCAATGTCGGCCCGATCGCGGAAGTGGCGCGCGAAAACTATCGTCGCGACGGCCTCGTCATACCGAGCCTCTATCTCTGGCGGATCGGCTACGCGCTCTTGCCGAAGATCGTCGGCGCCGAGAAATCCGCCAAGGTCTCCGGCCACGGCGCCGATCCGGTGACCAGCACCGCCATGCATCTCTTCCCCGAGCTGATGCGCCCGGATCTCATTCCGGAAGGAAAGCCGCTGAAGCGCGACAAGACCCTCGACCTGCCGTTCACCGCACTGGGCTCCGCCAGCTTCGAAGGTGCGGAAGTCGGCATGCCGAACGAATATGACGAGGTCTACTGGACCGGCGTCGGCAAGGGCGATCCGCGCCTCTGCTCGGCCGACACGGGGGCCCAGATGACCGAGCAGCTCACGGAAATCTGTGCCCGCTTCATCAGCCACTTTGCCGGGAAGGTCGCAGCCTGAGGCCGATGGGCGGCCACGGCTCGGCTCTCGCCCTGAGCCAACGTTACGCGTATCAGGGTGCGATTAGGGTCTCCTCGACGAGGACGGGTGTCATTTACCCCGCGTAAGCGCCATGATCTCATCGGTCGACATGCGCACGGTCGCGCTTCCCCAGAGGCGGCGTACCACATTCTCACCGCGGCTCTCGTGTTTTTGCGTCCTGGCGCGGACGATCCGCACCGACCGGCCATCAAGGATGAAGTCCACCTCGGTATGCGGCCGTAGTCCAGCACGCTCGCGGATATGAGCGGGGATCGTCACTTGGCCTTTCGAGGTGATTCGCATGCCGGTTCTCCTACTCTGACAGGCAAGAGCAATCAAACAGTCGCAAGACGTATGGGATGGCACCGAGCAAAATCCGGCCAGATCCGTCTAGAGCGATCTGGCGCATAAACTCGAAGAATGAATAGCGTGCCTACACGGCGCGCTTAGCGATCTCGGGCTCTGCTCGCGAGAATGCGACCGTGCGCGCGCCCATTTCCAGCAGCTTCAAATCTGACGACTGCCACGAAAGGCTATCGTCATAGATGATCAACTGATCAAGCAATGGATTATGCGCCAACTTCACATCGAGGTTCGCCACCAATCGAGCATTCACTGAAGACGCTTCACTGACCACAGGATCAATCAGCAATTTCCGGTCGCCGCTCAGATAGACTACGTGAACGAATTTGTGCAACTTCGCGCTGGCTCCGATGATCGGCGCGTCCCTCTTAAGGTTGTCGTGAAAATACCTGCCGAGAAGAGCGGCCAAGTCCTCTCGGAAGTTACGAGGCGTACGAAAACGAAGGTTCTTTAGCGCCCAATCCGCAACTTCCTTCGATGCATTCGCAACCAGCATGATCGCCGCGGGAATTGCATCGATTGGGATTGCCGGGGAAACGATCGATCCGGCGCTTACGCCTAAGCCATAATACTTGATCCTTGTGCGGATTGTGCTGTCCGATACCTCGGCCTTTAGCCCAGAACCGATCATTTCTGCAATTGCGCCACCTTCATCCGACACAATGAACTCGTCTTCACCGCCGCGGACCACAACAGAGACCGCGCCGTTCGACGGATATAGGACGTGCGTAGACACGCGCACGCCATCGTCGAGCTGGATCGCCTCGACGGTGCGAGATAGCATTTCGATGATGGCCCGCGGTGTGATCACAAGAGCCTCGTCCTTGGCGGAAGAACAATTAAGCCCTTCGCCGGTTGCTCAATATTTGTATCTCCGCAAAACCAACGGAGGGAGCTGTCAAATGAGCGCACCCCCTCTGGCATTATCCTAGCATTCTTTAGCTGCTCTGGCAATACCGACCTAGTACTAAATCGTCGATTGTCAGCCCAGGAATGGTAATGCGGCTGCATGAACGAATGTTCCAAAATATCTGATGGACGATCGAAGGAATTAACGTGCAGTTCATCGGTTGTATGATCTATTTTCCATACGCATTTCGGCGCACAGATCATAATTCTAAACTTTCCGTGACCGACTAACGGATACGCAGTTACTAGAAATTCTGCCCCAGTGCTCACGCCATCGATATGCAATGGCATCACCAATCGATGTTCATCGGGGTGGGGGCCTTCTCGCCATCCTGGAATGCCGACCAACTCCTTGCGCGCGGCGAGGAGATCATCAATCAGCTCGGCAATGGACTTGGTCATGCGCGCCGCAGGGTGGCCCGATCACCTCGATCATGCAACCACGGCGGGGAATACTCATCTGGCGTAGTACACGATCGGCGCGTTGGAGAAACGCGCATGCCCGCCAGCAAGAGCCCGATTACCGACGCCGAACGGTCCCGCCGCTTCATCAAGAAAGCATGCGAGCTGGAGTGCGATGACGACGAGCGGGTGCTTGAGGCGAAGCTGAAGAAGATCGCCAAGGCGAAGCCGATCCATGATCGGAACACGCGGAGGAGACATCACCATGCTCCAAGCCAGCCCGGAAAAGCCGCTCGCCGGCGGCTGCCAATGTGGCCGGGTTCGCTACGCGATCACGGCGTCGCCGACCGAGCTCTGCGTCTGCCATTGCCTGGAATGCCGCAAGCAGTCATCCTCCGCCTTCGGCATCTCGCTCTTCGTTCCGCGCGCCGGGTTCCGGGTGACCCGCGGCACCTTCAAGACCTGGACCAGGGCGACCGACAGCGGCCGCACGCTCGCGTGCGCCTTCTGCCCGGATTGCGGCTCGCGGCTTTGGCATGAGAGGGTTGGCGAGAAGGAGCCGAGCCCGATCATCAGCGTCAAGGCCGGCTCGCTGGACGAGCCCGTGGATCTGCGCGAAGCGGCGCACTACTGGACCAAGCGCAAGCTCGAGGGCGTGAACATTCCCAAGGGCGCCGAGCAACACGCCGATGAGGCGGATTAAGCTCTCCACCCGAGGGGCGATCATGGCGGATGTCGATCTGAGAGTCGCCTCGGCGGAAGAGAGGGGCGCCTTGGAGAATCTCATTCAGCTCTACACCCACGACTTCTCCGAGCAGTGGTCGGGAACGCCGAAGGGCGAGCTCGACGAGGATGGCCGCTTTTCGCCCTATGTCCTCGATCCCTATTGGCAGGACAAGGATCACATTCCGCTGCTTCTCAGGGTGGAGGGGCGCCTCGCCGGCTTCGCGCTCCTGAACAGAACCTCCCATCTCGGCGATCCCGTCGATCGCAACATGGCCGAGTTCTTCGTGGCACGAAAGCACCGCCGGGCCGGGTTGGGGAAGGCTGCGGTGGGCGCGCTCTTCAGCCGCTACCCCGGCTTGTGGGAGATCGCCGTGGCGCGTCGGAATGTGGGCGCTCTCGCCTTTTGGCGGCGCACGATCTTGCAGCATCCGCAAATCCGCGATCCGGAAGAAACCGACGTTCGATCCACGGCATGGAACGGGCCGGTTCTGCGGTTTCGGGTCGCCTCGGTGTGAGTAGGAGCGATCCCGACACCGGATCCCCGCTCTCGGCGCCACGCGGCGCGGAGGAGGTCGCTTCCGGCGCGGATTCTGGGATGCGAGAGCCGCTGTAGGGATCCGCGATCCGATTAGGACAACTCAAAAACTTTTTGGAGCCATAGGACGTCCTCATTGAGCGCTTCGGGACAAGCGTGACCCGATGCCTGGCGCTTGAAAGCAGACGCGTTCCGAAGTCGCCGGATGCGCCTGCCGATTATTACCCGCCGCGTAATTGCGAACCCCCAGGGGCCGAGGCAAACCACCTCTCCCGAATGCGAGAGGGCGGGTATGGGAGAGCGGATCGGCATTCTGATGGCGATGCTGTCGAGCGCCCTCGGCGGCGGGGCAACCGCCTTGATCCGGTTCATGATCCGATCGACCGATCCGGTGATGCTTGCCGCGCTTCGCTTCGGATCGGGCTTCGTCCTGCTCCTCCCCGTTGCGCTCTGGCTGCGCAGCCCCTGGCCCAGAGGCCGCGACTGGGCCGGCGTCCTCGGACTCGGAATCCTGTTCTTCGGGTTGTGCTTCGCCTTGTTCAATTGGGCGCTCAGCTTCACCACGGCCGGGCGCGGCGCCTTAGCGATGTCGACCCTGCCGCTGCTGACCATGCTCGCCGGCGCCCTGCTCGGCGTCGAGCGGCTCACTCTCCGCAAATCGCTCGGCGTCTTCGTGGCGATCGCCGGAACCTCGCTCGCGCTGGTGACCGGTCTCGCCGCGGCCCCTTCGGGTGCCTGGCGCGGCGATCTCATCATGCTCGCCGCCGCGCTTTGCATGGCGCTCTACAATGTCTGGTCGCGGCCCTTCATCAAGCGGTCGGACGCGCTGGCGTTTGTCACCGCGACGATGGGCGCCGGCGCCTCGTGTCTCGCCGCCATCGCCTGGATCGATGGCGGTTTTGCCGCCCTCGGCGAATACGGCATGCCCCAATGGCTGGCGCTCCTCTATCTGGGTGCGATCGCCAGCTCGCTGTCGTTCTTTCTTTGGGTCTCCGCTCTCGAACGCACGACGCCGACCCGGGTGGCGAGCACGCTCACCCTCAACCCGGTCACCGCCTCGGCGCTCGCCGCCTTCATTCTGGGCGAGCCGATCGGCCTTAATCTCATCATCGGCATGGCCGCGGTTCTGACCGGCATCTGGATTGCATCGACCGACGGAGGCCGCCGTCTAGGCACCGCCGGCGACGGTTTTGCCGGTAGGGACGCCGAGTATTGGACCGGTCATCACGCCGAGTATTGGTATGGATGGCGCCCCGGATACCGCACTCGGCGAGATGACGACCATGGAACTTAAAGATCGACGCGCTGCAGGTCGGACTGGATCTTCGCGCTAGAGGGCGTTCCGTTGAGGTAGAATCCCCCTCACCCGTCGGGGACGTCCGCGCCGGATCCTTCCCCAACCGTCCCGACCGGGTAAGGCGTGGCTAGCGCCACGCCAACCCTTCGCAACCCTCTCCCCCAGTGGGGGAGAGGGTAGGGTGAGGGGGTTATGCCATCGCATCGGAGTACTCACAAAGACCCTCAGATCAAAGCGCCATTGATGATTGAGCGAAGCATCATCGCCCGAGCAAAGTCGATGGTGCGGAGCCATCTCACGACGCGCCGGGTCCCGATACCACCCTTCTCTGGGACCCGCCGTTATCGCGAAAGAATTGCTCCGTTTCCCTGTCCGCTGGAAAGAAACATTCGATGCGGATCTCCTGAAGCGTCACATCCTGCGGAGTGCCGAGCGTGGTAATGGTCGTGAACAGTCTGAGCGAGGTCTCGCCTTTCCGGAAATGGATGTTGAGGACCGGGCCGGCCGGCTCTTCCAGCCACGGCACCTCAGCGAGCGAGGGAACCGCCGGATAGATGCTGAGGCGCTGCAGCAGCTCTGCCGTTTCCTTGGTCCCGTCGACGATGGCGTCGGCCTGAACGCTGCGCAGGAACTGCAGCGCAACCTCCTCCCAGTTGACGATAAACGGACGCAAGCCGTCCGGAGAGACCAGCGCGTCGGCGAGATTGACAGCCTCCGCCGCCGCCTCGGTCGGCTGAGCGCCGGTGAGAAACCGGGTCAGCCGCGCCGCACCCTTGTTCGCGCATATCAGGTTCCAGCGGCGATCGACCACGAAGACGGGAAACGGCTCCTGCTGCGCCAACATGAAATCGAGCGCGCGATTGATTTGAGCAAGCTCGAGGGCCGCGAGCGGGCTCTCATGCCAGTAAGGCGCGAACCCGGCTGCGAGCAGCAGGGCATTCTGCTGACGGAGCGGCAGATCGAGCGCGGCCGCGAGCCGCAGCACCATCTCTTGGCTGGGGATCGTGCGATCGGACTCGAGAAAGCTCAGATGGCGTTGGGATATGCCGGCAATGCCGGCGAGATCGAGCTGCGACAGTCCACGCCGCGCGCGCCACCACCTGAGGCGCGTGCCGAAGCGCTTCGGCTGCGAGGAATGGCGCGTGACCACTGCCTGTATCGGATGACGCATAATGCCCTGCCGCTCCGCTCAAATCCGCGGAATCGCTTGCCGTAGGGTCGAGGACGAGACTCCGGCGACCGTGGTCAGCTCGTCGCCGACGGCTGCGACGAGAAAGCCGAGCAAGAAGCCTCGGAACGGCGGGTCGCGGGGAAGGGCGGTGTGGGGACTCGGCATCCGCCCGAGGATAAGGACCCTATCCTGACACGTCATGTCAGGTATGGCTGCCCGTTGCTCGCTGAACGTCGCTGAATCGACGTACCGGACCCGACCCATTCCCGAGAGCGCGGTGCAATACGCCGGCGAGTCCGATTAGACTGCGTCAGAAAGACGCTGGCGCGGGGGCGCATGGCTGAGAGATACGACGCGGTCATCATCGGTGCCGGCCATAACGGCCTCACCTGCGGGGCTTATCTCGCCAAGGCCGGGCTGAGGACGCTGGTCCTCGAGCGCCGCCATCTGATCGGCGGGGCCGCGGTCACCGAAGAGGTGGTGTCGGGCTTTCGCTGGTCGGTCGCCTCCTATGTCATGAGCTTGCTCAGCCCGCGCATCATCCGCGAGCTGGAATTGCCCCGCTTCGGCCTCTCCGTGCTGCCGGCGAATGATCTCTTTTGTCCCTTGGAGGATGGCGGCCACATCTTCTTCCACGACGACGTCAAGAAGACGCAAGCCGAGTTCGCCCGCTTCTCGCGCCACGACGCCGAGATCTATCCTGCCTTCAACGCTTATTTGCTCGAATCGACCCGCATCGTTCGGCGCCTGCTCTATGAGACGCCGATCGATCCGACCCGCCGCGACTGGAAGACGTTCCGCGACCTGGCGCAGCTGCTGTGGCGCTACCGCGACGTGCACGGAAAGCTCTATCGCATCGTCGATCTCATGACCCAGAGCGTCTACGACTATCTCTCGCGCTGGTTCGAGAGCGACGTGACCAAGGCGGTGCTGGCCTACTACGCCTCGATCGGCACCTTCGCCGGTCCGAAATCGCCGGGTACGGCCTATGTGCTGATGCACCACCTCATGGGCGAGCATGAAGGGGCGGGGGGCTGGGGCTTCGTCAAGGGCGGCATGGGGGCGATCTCCAATGCCATCGCCGACTCCGGCCGGCGCTTCGGGCTCGAAGTCCGCACCGAGGCGCCGGTGGCCCAAGTCCGTGTCCGAGAGGGCCGCGCCACCGGCGTCGTGCTCGCATCGGGCGAAGAGATCGAAGCCGGAATCGTCGCCTCCAATGCCCATTGCAAGCTGTTGTTCCTGAAGCTGGTCGACCGAAGCCTGCTGCCGGCCGAGTTCGTGGCGGAGATCGAAAGCTTCCGCACCTTCTCCACCGCCTTCAAGATCAATGTCGCCTGCGAGCGCCCGCCCAACTACCGGGCCTTCGATCGGGCCAAGGCCGGCTTCGACTATCCCACTTATGTGCATCTCGGGCCCAGCATCGACTATCTCGAGAAGGCCTATGACGATGCCAAGTACGGTTGGTACTCGGAGCGGCCCTTCGTCACCCCGGTGGTGCCGACCATCGTCGATGACTCGCTCGCCCCGCCGGGCAAGCATGTGGTCAATCTCTTCGGCGGGCACGCGCCTTACAGCCTGTCGGGCGGCGATTGGGGCAATGAGCGCGGCCGCTTCGTCGACAAGGTCATGGGCGTGATCGACGGCTTCGCGCCTGGCTTCTCCAGCGGCATCATCGACATGCAGGTGCTGCTGCCGCCCGATCTGGAAGAGCTGTTGGCGCTGCCGCAGGGCCATATCTTCCACGGCGAGCTGTCGGCCGATCAGCTCTTCTTCCAGCGGCCGGTGCCGCACTACGCCGATTATCGCAGCCCGATCGCCGGGCTCTACCAGTGCGGCTCCTCCACCCATCCCGGCGGCGGCGTCTCCGGCATCCCCGGCTACAACGCCGCGCGCGAGATCCTCATCGATCTGAAGCGCTGAGGCTGGATTAAGACCCTCACCCTCCCGCGCTTTGCGCGGGTCCCTCCCTCTCCCGCCCTGGGAGGGCAGGGGAGGGACGGGGTGAGGGTCGATTGCGCGGCTCGCTACTCGCAACCCTCTTGCCGGCGCCACGCGGCGAGGAGGAGATCGCGGCCGACGCTAAGATCGGCATTCGAGCGGCCGGGCTCGGGGCCGGACTTGAGACCGCGCCAGAGCGCGGCATTGAACCTTGCCGTGTCCAGGCGATCCTCCTCGCGGAAATCCTGGCCCGCCATCGCCTCCTCCCACCAGGCGGCACTGCGCCGCGGCGTGGCGAAGCAGGTGCCGCCGGTCTCCGCCAGCTCGGCCTGGGTGGCGGGTCCCAGCGGCAGCTTCGTGGTGCGCAGAATCCGCGGCAGCAAAGCCGCATAGGTCCAGCGCTCGAGCTTGGGGTCGAACACCTCGGTCATCGGCTCGGCCAAGCCGTCGTTCAAGCCCAAGGGCGGCAGCCCTAAGACATCCTCCATGGTGCGCAGCATGTTGACGGTGTTGTAGGACCTGGAGACGAGCGCACCCTGCTTCACATAGGGACCGACGATGAAGGCGATGCTGCGATGGGCGTCGACATGGTCGGCGCCGTTCTGGGCATCGTCCTCGACGATGAAGATGAGGGTATCGGCGGCAAACGGGCTGGCGGCGATGGTTTCGACCACACGGCCGACGGCGTAGTCATTGTCGGCCATCTGGGTCTCGACCGTATTCACGCCATCGATGGCCGTACCGAATTGGCCGAAATGGTCGTTGGCGAGCCTGAGCAAGGTCAGCCTCGGCATCGCCTTCTTGGCGACCTGTAGGGCGAACTCCCTTTGCCATTCCCGGACCCGGTAGAAGTCGGGATAGGCCAGATCATAGCCGCGGTAGTGGATGTCGGTGTGCGGGATGAGCGAGGCCTTGGTGGCGAAGAAGACTTGCTTCGACTCCGTGAACGGCTCGCGGATCGGCGGGATCACGGTCGCGTCCTTGGCGAAATAGCGGCTGAGATCGCCGTAGAAGCCGTAGTTGCGCAGGCTCAAGCCGGCGCGCAGCGCCGCATCCCAGAGATAGCCGGTGCCGGCGGCGCCGCCGCTTTCGCTTGCGGGATCGGGTGCGGCGACATCCGCCGTTCCGGCGACAAGGTCGGGATCGGCCGGCGTCGCCGGGTTGGCGTTTTGCCTCGCCGAAGGCGTCGCCAGTCCGACATTGATGTTCCGGTTGTCGCCTTCCTGGTCGTATTGCAGGCCGCGACCGGCATAGTTTACCGGTCCTGCCTTCTCGGTGTAGTCGGTGGTGCGCGCCGCCGTCGTCCACAGCCAGCCGGTGTTGCTGGTCTCGCCCGAGTCGAGGAAGTTGTCGAGGGTGACGAAGCGCCGCGCCAGCGCGTGGTGGTTGGGCGTGATCGGCTCGGGGAAGAGGGTCAGCGACGGGTCGCCATTGCCGATCTCGAGATCGCCCAGCACCTGGTCGTAGGTGCGGTTCTCCTTGACGATGTAGACGACGTGACGAATGCGTTGGCGCAGAAAGCTCATCATCTCGTCGTTCCGCCGGCGCTGAGCCACCGGCAGGTAATTGTCGTTGGCCGCGACCTGCAGGGTGAGGCGCGCGAGCTCGGCCGGCTTCGGCAGGGGCAGCGACAGAAGCCCGGCCTTCGACAGCTGCCAGACATATTCGTTTTGCGAGCGGCAAGGATTGAGGGCGTCCGGAGCGGTCGAGAGCACGTCGCGACAACCCTGAGGATTGGGGCCGGCATTCGACTTGCCGTTGACCACATAGAGGTTGCTTCCGCCGCGGACGAGCGCCACCGCGTTCGGATACCATCCCGTGGGAATGAGGCCGATGACCCGGCTCTTCGCCGGTAGACGCTTGTCGTCGTCATCATCGGCGGCACCCCCATTGGCGCCAACCGGGGCGCCGTCGTCGCCATCGCCCGCCACCACATCGCGGCCGAGCTGGATGACGGCAACGGCATTGAGCCCGCCATTGGTGGCGAAGAGCGTGCGCTCGTCCGGCGAGAGCGCCAAGCTATTCGGGCTGGCGCCCTTGAGCCCGCCCGGATTGGCGAAGACCGAAGGCGGCGCTGCCGTGGGTATCTCCGCCAGGATGTCGCCGTCATTGGCGTCGATTGCCACCACCGTGTCGCTGTTGTCGGCGGCGACGAAGAGGCGCCTGCGATCCTTGCTGAGGATCATCTTGGTCGGCTGGCCTGCGAGCTTGATGCGCTTGACGACCTCGATGCCGTCGAGGCCGACCGCCAGCAGCAAGAGCTCGCGGTCGCGCTGGCTGGAGACATAGGCAAGCCGATCGGAGGCCCAGGCGACGGCGACGGGATAGGTGCCGCCGGGCTCGCCCGCCTTGGCCGGGTCGATCTTGCCAGGACGCAGATCCCGCTCGGCCACCACCCGGCCGCCGATGAGGTCGATGAGGCTCACCGAGTCGTTCTGGAAATTGGCGACGATGAGGCGTCGGCCCGCCGGATCGACGGCCAGCCCCGCCACCATCGGCTGCACTGCGATGCCGTTGCCCGACTTGTGCCCGAGCGGGATCGGCGGGCCGTCGGCGCGGAAGCCGGCGCCGTCGCGCTTGAAGACGTGAACGACGTCGTCGACGCCGCCGGAGACGAAGAAACCGGCTCCGTCGGGACGCCAGGCGAGGCCGCTATAGCTGTTGGGCACCGGCAGCACCTGGCGCTTCACCGGCTCCTTGCCGGCGATGTCGTAGACGAAGACATATTCGTTCGACAGCGCGCGCCGCGGCTTGGCGTCCGGACCGTAGATGACATTGTAGCCGCTGGTGAGCACCAGCATGGTCGAGCCGTCGGGGCTGACCTGGAGCTCGACCGCTTGGCCGGCGGTGTAGTCCGGCAGCTCGGCCAGGTTCGGATTGAGGCTGCGGAAGACGGCGCCTGCCGCCGCGGTCGGCGTGATGCGCTGGCCCGTCGGCAGCAGCTCGCCGGTAATGAAGCCGTCGAAGGCAAGGGCGGAGGTGCGGCGGTCCGGCTCGGGGGACGCGCAGGAGGCGGCCATCAGGCATAAGGCGATGGCGAGGCTGCGCGGTGCGACCATGATCTTCCGACTCCGGTTGCCGTGTCTTGAAGATTAGATCAGGAGATGGTGACGGCGCTATGAAGGCCGAGCGGCACCTCTGAAGCAGCGAGGATAACCATGACGAGACTGGCGCCCTTGAGCGAGGCGGCAATGACCGAGGGGCAGCGTCGCCTCGCCGAGGAGATCGCCGCCGGTCCGCGTGGGCGGTTGACCTTGCCGTTCCAGAGTCTGATCCGCAGCCCCGAAATGGCGACCCATGTGCATCGCTTCGGCGAGGAAGTCCGCTACCGCATTTCGATCCCGGAGCGGCTGCGCGAGCTGGCGATCCTGGTGACCGCCCGGAGCTGGACCGCGCAGTACGAGTGGTTTGCCCATCGGGCGCTGGCCCTCAAGGCCGGCCTGTCTGAACCGGTGATCGAGGCCGTGGCGGCGCGCCAGCGCCCGAACTTTACCGACGACGACGAGCGGCTGGTGCACGATTTCGCGCTTGCCGTGCATGAGCGCCACGCCGTCGAGGATGGGCTCTACCGCCAAGCCGTCGAACGCTTCGGCGAGGCGGGAGTGGTCGAGCTTGTCGGGCTCCTCGGCTACTATTCGCTCATCTCCATGGTCCTCAATGTCTTCGAAGTAGCGATCGCCGGCAATGTCCCGCCGCCGCTGAAGGATTGATGCGTTTAGGCCAAATTCCGTTTAGACCGACGACACCCCCCTCCCTAACCCTCCGGGGGGTGGACTTTGGGAGGGGGTACGGCGCACCCCCTCCCCGACCCTCCCCAGGCAAGGGGGGAGGGATGGGGTGGGGGTGATTCCAACCGCACAACGCGCGCTCTAGTATCGAATGCGCCATGGCACTTCATGCTGCCGAATTCGAGAGCGAGCGGCTGCGGCTGCGCTGGCCGCGCCTGGCGGACGCCGCGGCTCTCTTCGCCTTCATGGGCGATGCCGATTCCATGCGTTTGACCCAACGGCTTCGGGATCTCCGGGAATGCCGGCGCTATCTCGCCGCCCATGCCTGCCAGCGGCGGAAATTGGGATACGGGCCCTGGGTGGTTCTGGACAAGAGCGACGGCAGGATCGTCGGCTTCGGCGGACTCTATGACGACCCGTTCGAGCCAGGATGGGGCATCGAGGTGAGCTATCGCTTTGCTCCCGCGGCATGGGGCAAGGGCTATGCCAGCGAGCTAACGAAATTCTGTCTCACGCTTGCAAGCGAACAGCTCGGTCTTGGCGAGGTCAAAGCCTTCGCCCTTCCCGACAATACCGCCTCCCGACGGGTCTTGGAGAAGAACGGATTCAAGCAAGTGCGCTTCCTGCCCGCCATGAACCGATGTCTCTATGTCTGGCGCCCCGGCCCACGCTAGCGGGTCAGTTTGAGGTGGCAGAGATTCTGCCGGCAATTTTACGCTGACTCTCGGCGAGCAGTTCCGACGGCCGCCGACCTGAAGCGATGCAGAGGCACGCCCAATAATAGGCAACGTCACCAAGCTCCCCAGCCAGCCCATCCTTGTCCAATGTCCCATCACGCAACAGCTTCTTTATTCGTTCCGCCACCTCGCCGGACTCTCCCGCTAAGCCAAGGCCGAGATATGAAAGCTTTTCATTGCTGGGTGAGGCGGAAACCTGAGCGACCCGAGCCGCCCATTCGGCGTATTCATCAATAGTCATCGTGCCGCCTCCCGGTCACCGACCACGCGAACACCATCTTCCAGCAACCACACCTTAGCCATACGATCACGCCTTGATCCAACCCGGTATCTTTCAAGCTGCCCCATAAGCCGATGCACGGGCCGGTTGACGCCCCCGGCGCTTTACCCTAAATCTTCGGCCATGGCTTTCCGACTTACGGCGCTTCGACTTAGCTGACGCCGCCTGAAAAGGGCGGAGCCGTCGTCTCGCGCGCCCTGATCGAAAGCCTCTCCCCCCGTGATCGTCCACCCATCCCGTCTACCCATCGCCGTTTGGGCTCCGTCCAGCATCGTCCTGGGCCGACTCCGGACACGACTTAGTCGCGGCCGCTGATCGCCTTCTGCCGTTCAGCGGCCGGATTTGACGTCATGTCCCAACGCCGAGGAGCAGCCCAATGACCGCCATGCCCGTCCACAAATACCGCGCCTTCCCGCCCATCAATCTGCCGGATCGAAGCTGGCCGTCGCGCAGCATCGAGGCGGCGCCGATCTGGTGCAGCGTCGATCTCCGCGACGGCAACCAGGCTCTGGTCGAGCCGATGGGGCCGGAGCGCAAGCGCCGGATGTTCCAGCTCCTCCTCGATACCGGTTTCAAAGAGATCGAGGTCGGCTTTCCGTCCGCCTCGGAGACGGATTTCGCCTTCGTGCGCGCGCTCATCGAGGAGAACCTGGTTCCCGCCGACGTCACCATCCAGGTGCTGACCCAGGCGCGCCCAGAGCTCATCCGCCGCACCTTCGAGGCGATCAAAGGGGCGAGGCGCGCGATCGTGCATCTCTACAACTCGACCTCGACCCTGCAGCGGCGCGTGGTCTTCGGCCTCGACCGTCCGGGCATCGTCGCCATCGCGGTCAATGGCGCCACGCTCATCCGCAGGCTCGCCGATGCCGTGCCGGAGACCGACATCGTGCTGCAATACTCGCCCGAAAGCTTCACCGGCACCGAGCTCGACTTCGCCAAGGAGATCGTCGAGAGGGTGGCGGCGATCTGGCAGCCGACGCCAGCGGCCAAAATGATCGTCAACCTGCCGGCCACCGTGGAGATGGCCACGCCCAATGTGTTCGCCGATCAGATCGAATGGTTCCACCGCACCGTCGCCGGCCGCGAGAGGGTCGTGCTCAGCGTGCATCCCCACAACGACCGGGGTACCGCGGTCGCCGCCGCCGAGCTCGCGGTGATGGCCGGGGCCGAGCGCATCGAAGGGACGCTTTTCGGCAATGGCGAGCGCACCGGCAATGTCGATCTGGTGACCTTGGCCTTGAACCTGGTGACCCAGGGCGTCGACCCCGGCCTCGACTTCTCCGACATCCAGAAGGCAGTGGAGACCGCCCAGCATTGCAACCGGCTGCCGCTGCACCCCCGCCACCCCTATGCCGGCGAGCTGGTGTTCACCGCTTTCTCCGGCTCCCATCAAGATGCGATCAAGAAGGGTTTCGCCGCCATGGAGGGAAGCAATAGCGGGCTTTGGGAGGTGCCCTATCTCCCCATCGATCCCAAGGATGTGGGCCGCAGCTACGAGGCGGTGATCCGGGTCAACAGCCAATCGGGCAAGGGCGGTGTCGCTTATGTGCTGCTCGCCGATTACGGCATCGATCTGCCCCGTCGCCTGCAGATCGAATTCGCGCACCTGATCCAGCGCTTGGCCGACAGCACCGAGAAGGAGATCGCCTCAGCGGCGATCTGGACGGAGTTCGAGCGGGAGTATCTCAAGCCGGGACGCACCGTCTATCTCGGCCATGAGACTTGGCCGTCGCCGGAGCGCCCGGGCCAGGTCCGCATCGAAGCCCGCATCCGCCTTGCCGGGGCCGAGCGCAAAGTCGCCGGCAGCGGCAACGGGCCGATCGCCGCCTTCGTCGAGGCCTTGCGCCAGGCAAGCGGGCAGGCGCTGGCACTGGTCGACTACCGCGAGCACGCGGTCACCGGCGGCGCCGATGCGACTGCGGTCGCCTTCGTCGAAATGACCGTGGGAAGCCGCACGCTCTTTGGCGTCGGCATGGACGCCAATATCGTGACGGCGTCCTTGCAGGCAGTGGCGAGCGCGGTCGGGCGTGAACAGGCGGTCTCCGTCTAAGCCAGGTCGTTCCCCGGATGGGCGACTTGGCTCGCCCATCCGGGCCGGCGGTCCTGCTGCACCCGCTCAAAAACCATATCGCGCGTGGGGAGATAAGTCGGGATTCGCGCCCGAAAATCGGGCAATTGCAGCTATGCGGTGGCATCGTCGTGCCCATGCGTCGGCTCAGCCGGACTTTACTTGACGGCGGCGCCGGCAAGGGCTCTAAAGAGGGCCGCATTATGGGCGGAGAAGGCCCGGAATCGGGCCACTAGGGGACATGCGCGTATGACGGATGCTGGAGCGCCGGGATCGAGCGATCCCGAGTCTCTGTCCGGGAGGCCCGTCGAGCCGAGATGGGCGAGGAGCTGGGGGTTCCGTCCTCCTCTTGAGCGCGTCGAAGAATGGAGCGCCTCGGGTCCGTTCTGAGCCCTTGCCCCCATGACCCCTTCCCGCATCTCGTCATAACCGGGCTTCAAGCCTTCGACAGGAGAGCGCCGCTTTGCTGCCCACCGACATCGCCAATCCTGACTATTTCCACAAGGTCGTGGATTGTCAGTGGGCATGCCCCGCGCACACGCCGGTTCCCGAATACATCCGTCTGATCGCCGCCGGGCGCTACGGCGACGCCTACATGGTCAACTGGGCCTCCAACGTGTTCCCGGGAATCCTCGGGCGCACCTGCGACCGGCCTTGCGAGCCGGCGTGCCGGCGCGGCCGGGTGGAGAAGGAGCCGGTGGCGATCTGCCGCCTGAAGCGCGTGGCCGCCGACTACAAGGGCGACATCAAGGCGCGCCTGCCGAAGCCGGCGGCCCAGAGGAACGGCAAGCGCGTCGCCTTGGTCGGCGCCGGGCCGGCCTCGCTCACGGTCGCCCGCGATCTCCTGCCCTTGGGCTACCACGTGGTCGCCTTCGACTCCGATCCGCATGTGGGCGGCATGATCAGGAGCCAGATCCCGAAATTCCGCCTGCCCGAGAGCGTCATCGACGAGGAGGTCGGCTACATCCTCGACATGGGCCTGGAGATGCGGGCGGGCAAACGCATCGACAGCCTGAAGGCGCTGCTGGCCGAGAACTATGACGCGGTCTTTGTCGGCTGTGGTGCCCCCCGCGGCCGCGATCTCGACGTTCCCGGCCGCAAGGAGGCGGCCGCCAACATCCATATCGGCATCGACTGGCTCTCCAGCGTCTCCTTCGGCCATGTTACCCGCATCGGCAAGCGGGTGATCGTGCTGGGCGGCGGCAACACCGCCATGGATTGCTGCCGCTCCTCCAAGCGCTTGGGCGGCGAGGACGTGCGGGTGGTGGTGCGCTCCGGCTTCGAGGAGATGAAGGCGTCTCCCTGGGAGAAGGAAGACGCCATGCATGAAGGCATCCCGATCATCAATTTCCACGTGCCGAAGGCCTTCACCCACGCGAAGGGCAAGCTCACCGGCGTCACCTTCGAAAAGGTGGAAGCCAAATACGACGAGAAGGGAAGGCGCAACCTGGCGCCCACCGGCGAGCCGGATGTGCACATGGAATGCGACGACGTGCTGGTCGCCGTCGGCCAGGAGAACTCCTTTCCCTGGATCGAGCGCGACGCCGGCATCGCCTTCGACAAATGGGGCATGCCGCTCGTCGACAAGGCGACTATGCAGTCGAGCCTCGCCAAGGTCTTCTTCGGCGGCGATGCGGCCTTCGGCCCGAAGAACATCATCTGGGCGGTGGCCCATGGACATGATGCCGCCATCTCCATCGACAAGTTCTGTAATGGCGAGGACGTAAAGCAGCGCCCGCCGCCCTTGGTCCAGGCGTCGAGCCAGAAGATGGGCATCCATGAGTGGAGCTACGACAACGACATCTCCAACGATCTCCGCTACCGGGTGCCCCTGAAGGACCAGGCCGTCGCGCTCAAGGACATCAAGGTCGAGGTCGAGCTCGGCTTCGACGACAAGCTCGCCTTTGCCGAGGCGCAGCGCTGCCTCAACTGCGACATCCAGACGGTGTTCGCCACCTCGCTTTGCATCGAGTGCGATGCCTGCGTCGACATCTGCCCCTTGGACTGCATCACCTTCACCGAGAACGGCGAGGAGAACGAGCTGCGCCAGCGCCTGAGCGCGCCGGCTCTCAACCTGACCCAGGACCTCTACGTCTCCAACGCGCTGAAGACCGGCCGCATCATGACCAAGGACGAGGATCTGTGCCTGCATTGCGGGCTGTGCGCGGAGCGCTGTCCGACCGGCGCCTGGGACATGCAAAAGTTCCTTCTCGACATGGCGCAAGCGAGCCACGCATGTCACAGCCGATAAGCCGCACCAACGATTTCGTCATCAAGTTCGCCAACGTCAACGGCTCCGGCTCGGCGAGCGCCAACCAGCTCTTCGCCAAGTCGATCCTGCGCATGGGCGTGCCGGTCACGCCGCGCAACATCTTCCCCTCCAACATCCAGGGCTTGCCCACCTGGTACGAGATGCGCATCTCCGAGGAGGGCCATCTCGGCGCCCGCGGCGGCGTCGACATGGTGGTGGCGATGAATCCCCAGACCTGGGACAAGGACGTGGCGGAGATCGAGCCCGGCGGCTACCTCTTCTACGATTCCTCCAAGCCCCTGCCGCAGTCGAAGTTCCGCGAGGACATCAACCTCCTCGGCATGCCGTTGACCGAGATCTGCAACCGCGAATACTCCGACCCGCGCCAGCGCCAGCTCTTCAAGAACATCATCTATGTCGGCGCGCTGGCGGCCCTTCTCGACATCGATATCAAGGTGGTGGAAGCGCTGATCAGCGAGCAGTTCAAGGGCAAGGACACGCTGATCCAGCCGAACGTCAAGGCCCTCCACATGGGCCGCGAGCACGCCCTTGAGGCGTTCAGCTGCCCGATCGGACTCAAGGTGAGGCGCGCCGACAAGGTCGGCGACCGTATCTTCATCGACGGCAACAATGCCGCCGCGCTCGGCTCGGTCTATGGCGGGGCCACGGTCGCCGCCTGGTATCCGATCACGCCGTCATCCTCGCTGGCCGAGGCCTTCTCCGCCCATTGCCGGCGCTACCGGGTCGACCGCGAGACCAGGAAGAACAACTACGCGATCATCCAGGCCGAGGACGAGCTCGCCTCCATCGGCATCGTCATTGGTGCCGCCTGGAACGGCGCGCGGGCCTTCACCGCGACCTCGGGCCCCGGCATCTCGCTCATGCAGGAATTCATCGGGCTCGCCTATTTTGCCGAAATCCCGGCGGTCATCTTCGATGTGCAGCGGGGCGGGCCGTCCACCGGCATGCCGACCCGCACCCAGCAGGCCGACTTGCTCTCCTGCGCCTACGCCTCCCATGGCGATACCAAGCATGTGCTGCTCTTCCCCGAAGACCCGCATGAATGCTTCACCATGGGTGCCGATGCCTTCGATCTGGCCGACCGCCTGCAGACGCCGATCTTCGTCATGCTCGATCTCGACATCGGCATGAATGAGCGCCTCTGCCAGCCCTTCCAGTGGGATGACGCGCGCAAGCTCGACCGCGGCAAGGTGATGACGGCAGACGAGCTGGAGGCGGGCAAGAATTTCGGCCGCTACCTCGACGTCGACGGCGACGGCATTCCCTATCGGACCCTCCCCGGCGTCCATCCCTCCCGCGGCGCCTTCTTCACCCGCGGCACCTCCAAGGACCGCTACGCCAAATACAGCGAGGAAGGCCCGGACTACGCCGACAACATGCGCCGCCTGCTGAAGAAGTTCGAGACCGCGAAATCGCTGGTGCCGCATCCGATCATCAGGCCGGCGGCCGCGCCCACAAGGGTCGGCGCGCTCTATTACGGCTCCACCAGCCCGGCCATGGAGGAGGTGCTGCAGATCCTGGAGCGCCAGGGCGTGCATCTGGATACCTGCCGGGTGCGCGGCTTCCCGTTCCATGACGACATCGTCGACTTCATCGCCGCCCATGAGCGCGTCTTCGTGGTCGAACAGAACCGCGACGGCCAGCTGCGCACCCTCGTCGTCAACGAATGCGGCGTCGATCCGGCGAAGCTGACGCCGATCCTGCATTTCGACGGCACGCCGATCACCGCGCGCTTCATCTCCGCCGAGATCGCCCAGCGCCTGGGCGCCCTCAACCTCACGCCCTTGCTCAAGGTTGTGTCATGACCTACATCGCCAAGCCCAAGCTGCACCACCCGAAGCTGCCGACCAACAAGCTGGGGTTCACCAAGCGCGACTACGAGGGCGCGGTCTCGACGCTCTGCGCCGGCTGCGGGCACGACTCGATCAGTGCGGCCATCGTGCAGGCCTGCTTCCAGCTGGAGCTGCCGCCGCATCGGATCGCCAAGCTGTCGGGCATCGGCTGCTCCTCCAAAACACCGACCTACTTCCTGCGCCACTCCCACGGCTTCAACAGCGTGCATGGGCGCATGCCCTCGGTCCTGACCGGGGCCAACCTCGCCAACCGCGATCTCATTTATCTCGGCGTGTCGGGCGACGGCGACTCCGCCTCGATCGGCCTCGGCCAATTCGCCCATTCGATCCGCCGCGGCGTCAACATGGTCTATATCGTGGAGAACAACGGCGTCTACGGCCTGACCAAGGGGCAGTTCTCCGCCACCTCGGACCGCGGCTCGAAGAGCAAGCGCGGCGTCGTTAATTCCGACTCCGCCATCGATCTCATCAGCATGGCCCTCCAGCTCGGCGCCACCTTCGTCGCCCGCAGCTTCTCCGGCGACAAGGTGCAGCTCGTCCCCTTGATCGAGGCCGCCCTCCTGCACCAGGGAGCAGCCTTCATCGACTGCATCAGCCCTTGCGTCGCCTTCAACAATCATCTGGGCTCGACCAAGAGCTTCGACTATGTGCGCGAGCACAACATCGCGGTCAACAGCCTCGATGTGATGACGCCCAGGGCGCCGATCACCGTCGACTATCAGCCGGGCACGGTCGAGACCGTCGAGCAGCACGATGGCTCGACCTTGCGCTTGAGGAAGCTCGACGCCGACTACGACCCGCATGACCGCATCCAGGCGATGAACTACCTGATGCAGCGCCAGGCCGCGGGCGAGGTGGTGACCGGGCTCCTCTACGTCGATCCCGAGCCGATGGATCTCCACGCCCATCTCAACACGGTGGCGAAGCCCTTCAACGAGCTCTCCGAGCGCGAGCTGGTGCCGGGCAAGGCCTTGCTGGACAGGCTGAACGCCGCGCTCAGGTAAGGCCGGAGCCGGTCGGCTCTCACATTCTCCTTCGTCATGCCCGGGGAGGTCCAAGGAGGGGGTGATCCTCACCCCCTCCTAAAGGCCACCCCCAGCTTGATCCGGGCATCCACGCCTTCCTTCGACGGACGGCGACAGACCGCGCTTGGAGGGCGACCGCCGCGATCTCAGTTCTTGACTGCTTGACGTTAAACGTCAAACAGTCTATATGTCATGCGTGATCAAGTCTTGGGGCACCCGCGCGACCCAACGATTTGCCGAAGAGGCCAAGAGCAAGTTTTCCGGGCTCAACAAGGTGCTGGCTCTGCGGCGGCTCAAAATGCTCGATGAAGCGGAGACTCTCGGCGACCTCGTTGGCCTTGCTTCAATTGGCTTGCATAAGCTCTCCGGTGATCGCAAGGGACAATGGGCGATCTCGGCTGGCGGACGATGGCGGATCATCTTCGAGTTCCACGACGGTCACGCTTGGAACGTTGAAATCGTCGATTATCATTGAGAGACGACAATGCCCATTTCTCGCACGAAGCGTTTGGTCGGTGCTGCAGTCCATCCGGGCGATGCGATCCGTGACGAGCTCGATGCCCGCGGAATGTCGGCGCACGCGCTTTCGATCGCGCTTCGGTTGCCGGCGAGCCGGATCGGCGAGATCGTTCGCGGCCGCCGGGCGGTGACGCCGGAAACGGCGCTCCGCCTCGCCCGCTACTTCGGCAACAATGCCAGCTTCTGGCTGCGCCTACAGGCCGCTTACGACTTGTCGACCGCCGAGGCCGAGCACGGAGAGCGAATAGCAGCCGAGATTCAGCCGGTGACGAGCTGAAGGAAGCCAATGGCGGGTCCGAGCCATAGCATGTTCGTTCGGATTCCCACTCACCCCGGTGCGATCCTGCGCGAGGATGTCATTCCGGCGCTCCGCATGAGCGTGTCGGCGGTCGCCGGCGCGCTCGGCGTATCGCGTCAGACACTGCATAAGATTCTCGCGGAGCAGGGGCCGGTAACGCCCGAAATGGCGGTACGGCTCGGTAAATTCTGCGGCGACGGCCCCGGCATCTGGATCAGGATGCAAGCCGCGCACGACGTCGCCAAGGCCAGCATCGCGATGGCCGAAGAGGTCAAGCGCATCCCAAGGGCGCGCGCGGCGTAGATCGTGACGTAATTCGATCTGTACTCGGAGCGGCCGCCCATCCTTGCCGAGCTCGACCGGCTTGCAGTACAGATCGCAAAAGCTTCCTTCCGAGGGCACCATCGCATGGAGCATTTCACGCCCGCCTCCGCCGCCATTGGCGGCGTCCTGATCGGCCTGTCGGCGACCATGCTCTGGCTTGGCATCGGTCGGATCGCCGGGATCAGCGGCATCCTCGGAGGCCTGCTGACACTGCACGCCGGAGACCTCGCCTGGCGCGCGGCCTTTCTTGCCGGTCTCATCTCGGCTCCGCTTCTCTACGGCATTGCCGGCGGCTCTCTGCCGGAGATCGTTCTCCCAGGCTCATTGGCGTTCGTCACCGCCGGCGGGCTGCTCGTTGGTTTCGGCACCCGCCTCGGCGGCGGTTGCACAAGCGGGCACGGTGTCTGCGGTCTTGCGCGCCTTTCGCCTCGCTCCCTTGGCGCCACTCTTCTCTTCATGGCGAGCGGCTTCGCCACGGTTTGGCTCGCCCGCCATCTCTTCGGAGCTTGATCGCCATGGCACGCATCCTCGTTGCGCTCGTCGCCGGCCTCCTCTTCGGTCTCGGCCTCGTCGTGTCGCAGATGGTCAATCCCGGCAAAGTTCTGGGATTTCTCGATCTGCTTGGCGATTGGGATCCGAGTCTCGCCTTCGTCATGGCGGGGGCCATTCCTGTAGCGGCGATCGGATATCGCCTCGCGCGTGCCTCGGCCGCGCCTTTCTGCGCCCCGGCTTACGCGGCGCCGACCCAGGGCAGGATCGATGGCAGCCTCGTTGGCGGCGCCATCCTATTCGGCATCGGCTGGGGACTGGTCGGCTACTGCCCCGGCCCAGCCCTTGCCGGCCTGGGGCTCGGAAACTCGGGGACGCATCTCTTTCTGGCGGCAATGCTCGCCGGCATGGCGGGCTTCAGCGCGCTTCAAGCGCTCGCAGCGCGCCGGCTAGGGCGAGCCTGAGCGTGCCGATGGTCTCGGCGCTCGGTGACGGCGATCCGGCACCTTGCTCGCAGAAACGATTCGACAGCCTCGAAAAGTCTTCCGGCGCATGGCGGTTAGCGCTCTGACATTTCTGAACAATTCCATCGCGCGCGGCTGGTCGTCGTTTGACGTAGATCAACGCATGTTTCGACGCACCGCGTAAGGATGCCCTCAAGGGGACATTGACCGGTGGGCATGCTCCGGATCCGGCTAAAGTCGAGGAGTTGGAAATCATGAATTCTCGCTCGCCGATTTGGTCGCTCACTCTCATTTTGGCGGCGACCATGAGCAAGAGAAGCTTGCCGACGAATTGAAGTTCAGCCCGACGGGCATGATGCGACCGGCATCGGATCGAAGGAACCCAACGAATGGACGAGCAAGCCCAAACGCCCTGGTGGCGCACCCCGTACGGGATCGTGCTCTGCGGCTTCCTCGGCGTCGCGGCGTTTTTCCTCATTACAGAGCATACGGCGCATGTCTTCGGTGCTCTGCCGTATCTGCTCTTAGCGGCATGCCCGCTGATGCATTTATTCATGCACCACGGACACGGTCACCACAGCCGTCATGGGGCCGGGCACGAACATGACAAGCGAGACCCATCCTCAGGAGATGCGCGATGACCGACGCTATGCCGGCCTATGGGCTGTGGACGCTTGTCGTCATCAATTCCGCCGCTTTCATCATCTTCGCCTATAGCTTCGCCAAACCACAATCGACCCGCGACTGGCGTTCCTTTGGGGCGTTCAGCGCATTCATCGTCGCCCTGTTCACGGAGATGTACGGGATCCCGCTGACGATCTACCTGCTCTCGGGATGGCTGCAAGGTCGATATCCTGGCCTCGATCCGCTCTCGCACGACGCCGGACATCTCTGGTGGACGGTTTTCGGGATGCAGGGCAACCCGCACTTCGGCGTTCTGCACATCCTGAGCAACGTGATGATAGCCGCGGGCTTCATCCTGCTGTCGGCCGCCTGGCGTGCGCTCTACCGGGCTCAGAAGCAGCACCGTCTCGCCGTCACCGGTCCTTATGCCTATGTGCGTCATCCGCAGTACATTGGCTTCATCGCCATCATGCTTGGCTTCCTCTTGCAGTGGCCGACGATCCTGACCGTCGTGATGTTCCCGTTGTTGGTGGCGATGTATGTGCGGTTGGCGCTCTCAGAAGAGAACGATGCCAGACGCGCATTCGGTGAGGCTTACGACCGATATGCCGCAACGACGGCGCGGTGGGTGCCGCGGTTGATCGGGCGAAGCGCGGCGGATGCGCATGGCAAGGTTTAAGGACCAGGTGACCGAGTCCATTCGCGCGCCACATAGTCTCTCGCTGACCTCGGATTTCCACGAATGGAGGATGCCATGGCGCAGGCAAGCACATCTCATATCGATCTCGAGCAAGGTGAGACCAGCGATCGCCGGCGCATCCCGGTTTTCGCGCTCGGGATGGGTCTAAGCTCATTTCTGGCGATTTCTTATGTCTTGTGCGTGCTCGGCTATCTATTGTTCCCGGGCCTACCCATCGAGCACTCAGCGCTCGCCATCTTCCTTCCCGGCTTTGCGCTCCTGAGTTTGCAGAGCTTCTTGCTCGGCCTCATCGAAAGCTTCGCTTGGGGCTGGTACGTCGCCCTCGTGTTCGCCCCCATCTACAACTACTTCGCGGCGCGAGCCGCACGATAACTCGGACCGCGCTGAGCAGCGCAGCTGGGCGGTGTGGCACCCGTCTCAGCTCTCGACCTCGATCACCATGGTGAGCCCGCCGCCGCCCTGCTCCTCGACGTTGTAGTTCGTGGTGTGATGGGGGATGTGGCAGTGGATCAGCCACTTGCCCGGCAGGCGCGCCTTCCAGATGACGTCGTAGCGCTGGCCGGGCCCGACATTGACCGTGTCGGCCAGATAGCGGGCGGCCGGCTTTAGGATCTCGCCGTCGCGCGCCACCACCTCGAACGGCCCGCCATGCACATGCATGGGGTGGATGAAGTTGTTGTTGGTGCCGATGAAGCGCAGCTTCACGGTCTGACCGATTTTCATTTTGATCGTGTCGGTCGCCGGGTAGGCCTTGCCGTTGATGGTGAAGTAGTTGGGCAGGCCCCCCTCCATCAGCATCGCCGGATAGGTGAGCCAGTCGCGCTTCAGCCATTCCTGGATCTGAACGGTGTATTCGAGATCGGCCTTGGGCTCGCCGCCGTCCTTGGCGGCGACGATGAGCGCGCCGTAGAGGCCGAAGGCCTGCTGCCGATCGGAATGGTCGTGGGTGTGGTAGAAATAGGTGCCGGACTGGCGCACGGTGAATTCGTAGGTGAAGCTGCCGCCCGGCGGCACCGGCTTCTGGGTGATCTTGGCGGGGCCGTCCATCCCGTTCGGGATGATCAGCCCGTGCCAATGCACCGTGGTCGATTCCGGCAGGTTGTTGCGGAGATTGATCCTGACGCGGTCGCCTTGGACCACCTGCAGGCGCGGCCCCGGGATCTGGTGATTGAAGGCGTAGGCATCGACGGTGACGCCGGGCAGGATGTTCCAGCGGATCACCGCGGCCTCGAGGTCGAAGACCTTCACCCCGCTCTCGAGCCGCGGCGGCAGGATCTGGTCGCCCTGCGCGTCGGCCGGGGCCTGGTAGGAAACCAGGCGCGGGTGAATGGCGCTCATGTCACGCATGGCGCCCGCGGGCGTATCGAAGCCCATGACCATGCCCGACGGCATGATCGCGCCGCCAACATCGCTGAGGTTCAATGACAGGTTCACATAGAATCCCGGCACGATCAGCCCGGCCAGCAGCATGAGCGTGGTAACCCCGGCGACGGCAGCGATCTGCGGCAACGTCGCATCGCTCCCCATGTGATGGCCGGAACCGGGCATGGCCATGGCCATTTGCTTACGGCCGGGATTGTGCCCCTGGTGCTGAGCGGCGGCTGCCCGTTTTGGGGCGGCCTTATGGCCTCGGTGCCGAGCGGGCTTGGGCGCGGCTGCGGTCAAATCGAACGGCGAGCCGGGCGCCCGCTCGGTCATGAGCCCGTGCTTCAGCCCGCGCTTCACCATCCAGACATTGACCGGGAAAGCGGTGGCGAAGCCGATGGCGACGCCGAACGACATGACGCCCCAGAACACGAGCTCGGTCGGATCCATGGCGCGCATATCGCGGCCCATCATCAGGAGGCTCATGATCGGCGCCATTCCGGCCATCATGGCATTCATGCTGATGAGCTCCGGCAGGAAGGTCCGGCGCACATTCTCCCAATAAGAGCCGCCCATCATCTCCTTCATGAACAAGGACTGGAAGATGAAGATGCCGAAGGCGAAGCCGGCGAGGTATTCGACGATGAGGTCGAGCCACATGGGGAGGCCGAGTGCGGCGGTGACGACCGCGGCCAAGATGATGCCGGTGGCATCGCCGGCGACACAGTGGATGGTGCTGCCGACCCCCTGCTTCCACAGCGGTTGGGTGAACGCCTCGTGCTCGCCCGGCCGCGGCTCCTTGTCGGCCAGCACGTAGATGAGCAATCCGAGCGGACCCATATAGAGAGTCACCAGGATGAAGCCCCACTTCATCACCACCGGCTCGGGGTTGTTGCGGTACTGGTCGTAGGCGACGTAGCCGGTCGATAGCGCGGCCAGAGCGAACCAAACGACGAGCAGGTAGTCGATCGGCTGGATCAGCATGGCGGGGGCCTGCCTCTGTGGTGATCGATGCGGGAAAGCGGGGGCGATTGGCTCAGTGGGATCGAGGTCGCGCGCGGGCGGCGTTGACTGGGGCGTGCGTCCTTCGGGCTATTTCAGCTCAGACTTGGCCGAGCCCGCCATCAACAGCGCGGTGTGGCGCTTGATGACTGCTGCGTGCGCGGCTTGGGTTTCCGGCCCGCACTCGTCCCTCGGCGTCGGTTCCGGCTCGAAATGCCCGTAGCGATCGATCCCGCGCACCAGCGAGGCGGAATCCCTTCCGGCAATCTGGCGGATGGAAGGTGGGATGTAGCGGATGGCGAAGCCGATGCGCCGGTCCGCCGACCGGTTGGGCGAGGAGCCGTGGACGATGCGGATGTGGTGCAGCGACATCTCGCCCGGCTGCAGCAAGAGATCGACGGCTTCGCGCTCATCCACCTCGACCTGCACTTCCTGGCCGCGGGTCAAGAGGTTCAAGGGATCGTGGCGATCCCGGTGCGGCAGCTGGTCCTGCTTATGGCTGCCGGGAATGACCCGCATCGCCCCGCTCTCGACCGTGCTCGGCGTGAAGGCGATCCAGGCGGTGGCGACGTCGGTCGCGGATAAGCCCCAATAGGTCGAATCCTGGTGCCATGAGACGAAATCCTCGGTCATCGCCTCCTTGGTGAAGAAGTTGGTGGTCCATACCAGGATGTCGCCGCCGAGCACGTCCTCGACCGCGTCCAGGATGCGGGGATGGCGAACGAGCTCGGCCAGCCAGGGAAACAGCAGATGCGCTTTGTGCCGGTGGGCGCCCTTGAGCGGCCCGCCCTCTCGGCGCTCGAAGGCCTCGAGCCGCCGCCGGAGCCCAATCGCTTCCTCGGGCGGCATCACCGGGATCGGCGCCAGATAGCCGGTCTCGTGGTAGCGCCGAACCTCAGCCTCGGACAATAAGCGGGTCATTGCGAGACCTCCCGATGTCCCGTCGATCATACCTCGGGCAAACGCCGCCGCCCGCTCAGATCGTCGCCTCGATCATTGCCCTGAGCTCCGCCGTCACCTCGGGCATCACCCCGAACCAGGCATGGAAGGCCGGCCGCGCCTGGTTGAGCAGCATGCCAAGCCCGTTCACCGTCTTGTTGCCGCGCTTGCGCGCCGCCTCCAAGAGCGGCGTTTCCTTCGGGATATAGACGATGTCGGAGACCAATGCGGTTCGCGGCAGCCGGTCGAGCGTGAGCTCGAGTGCCGGCTGGCCCGCCATGCCTTGGCTGGTGGTGTTGACCAGCATCGCCACGCCGTCGAGGGCATCGGCGCGGTCCGCCCAGGCATAGGCCCGGATCGGCTGGCCCAGCTCCGCCTCGAGCGTCTTCGCGCGCTCGAAGGTGCGGTTGATGACGCGGATCTCCTTGGCGCCGCGCTCGGCCAAGCCGACCAGAACCGCCCGGGCGCCGCCGCCGGCGCCGATGACGACGATCGGGCCGGCGTCGGCGCGCCAATTCGGATCGGCATCGAGGATGCTGTGGATATAGCCGAAGCCGTCATTGTTGCGGCCGTCGAGGGATCCGTCCGCCTCAACCACCACGCAGTTGATTGCGCCGATGCGCTTGGCCGCCGGATCCACCCGGTCGACGATGGCGAAGGCCGCCTCCTTGTGCGGGATGGTGAGGTTGCAGCCGGAGAAGCCCAGGGCCGGAAGGGCGCGGAGCGCTGCCTCGAGCCCTTCGGCCTTGATCGCCAGCGGCACATAGGTGCCCACCAGCCCATGCTTGGCCAGCCAGTAGTTGTGCAGCTTGGGCGAGCGCGAATGCATGACCGGCCAGCCCATGACGCCGGCCATCAGAAAACGATCGGGGTGCGCCATCGGTTACTTTCTCTTTGCCGCCAATACACGACTAGCGACCGCGGGCCCTCACCCTCCCGCGCAAGCGCGGGTCCCTCCCTCTCCCGCATTGCGGGAGAGGGTGCCGAGCGACAGCGAGGCGGGTGAGGGCATCGTGTCCGGGCCAGTCGCTATTGAGACTAGAAGGTTGCTCATAGCCGCATCAATAGGTGGCGCGGCCGCCGGAGATGTCGAACACCGCACCGGTGGTGAAGCTGCAGTCGGGGCTGGCGACATAGGCGGTCATCGCCGCGATCTCCTGGATCGAGCAGAAGCGCCCCATGGGAATGCGGGCGAGCGCGCTCTTGATGTGCGCCGCGGTCATCTGGCGAAACAGCTTGGTCTCGGTGATGACCGGCGTGATGCAATTGGCGGTGACTCCCGTGGTCACGAGCTCGCGGGCGAGCGCCTTGGTGAAGCCGATCACCCCGGCCTTGGCCGCGGAATAGGCGGCGATCCCCGGCATCCCCTCCTTGCCGGCGATGGAGGCGATGTTGACGATGCGCCCATAACCCTCTTTCAGCATATGCGCTGCGGCCGGACGGCAGCAATGAAAGACCCCGGTCAGGTCGACCGCGAGCACATCGGCCCAGGCCTCCACCGGGTATTCCCAAGCCGGCGCCACCGGGCCGTTGATCCCGGCATTGTTGATGAGGATGTGCACCTGACCGGCGAGCGCCATGGCTTCGGCGAAGGCGCGCTCGACCTCCGCGAGGTCGCTCACATCCACGCACCTTGCCTGAGCCGGCTTGAAGTGCCGCGCCTCTTTGCGGAGCGGTGTCAGGTCCCGATCCCAGATCACCACCTGGGCGCCGTCCTCATTGAGGCGGAGTGCTATGCCCAGGCCGATGCCGCGGGCGCCGCCGGTCACGATCGCGACCTGCCCTGCGAGCGGCTTCGATGTGCGCTTAGGCCGCGGACGCGCCACTGGTCCCTCCGAGAAAGAGCTGGCCGACGCGGGGGTCGTTCAGAAGCGCTTCGGCGCTGGCCGCCATGCGCACGCGGCCAAGCTCCAGCACCAACCCGTCATCGGAGATCTGCAAGGCGCTCCGGGCGTTCTGCTCCACCATCAGGATCGAGGTGCCGCCGGCACGCAATTCGCTGAGGATCGAAAAGATCCGCTCGACCATGATCGGCGAGAGGCCGATGGAGGGCTCGTCGATCAAGAGCAGCTTCGGCTGGGTCAGGAGGCCGCGGGCGATCTCGAGCAACTTTTGCTCGCCGCCGCTCAAGGTCGAGGCCTGGCGGTCGGCCTTCGCCGCCAGCACCGGGAAGCGCTGGATCGAGGCCTCGATGCGGCTGCCGATCTCCGCCGCCGAGGTGAGTGCCACGGCACCGAGCTCGAGATTGTGCCGCACGCTCAAGGTCGGGAAGATGTTGCGGCCCTGGGGTATGTAGCACATGCCGAGATCGATGAGACGCCGCGGGGTGGCCCCCGTGGTCAGGGTGCCATCGAAGCGGATGCGTCCCTGGCGCGGCGCCAGGAGGCCGAACACGGTCTTGAATACCGTCGACTTGCCGGCGCCGTTGGGGCCGATGATGGTGGTGATGGCGCCGCGACGGATGCGGAGGCTGAGCCCGTTCAAGACCGTCATCGCCCCATAGCCGGCGGTGACCTCGTCCAGCTCCAGGATCGGCTGCGGGTCCTCAGTGGCCGAGATAGGCATCGATCACTTCAGCGTTGCTGCGGATGTCCCGGGGCGTGCCCTCGGCGATGATCCGGCCCTCCGCCAAGACGAGGATGCGGCTGCAGAGGGCCATGACGAAGTCCATGTTGTGCTCGATCACGATGAAGGTGGCTTTCTGGCTCTCGTTGATCGCCTGCAGCCGGTCGCGGAGATTGCCCAGCATGGTCGGATTGACGCCGCCCGCCGGCTCGTCGAGCAGTACCAGCCGCGGACCCGCCATGAACGCCATGGCGACATCGAGCAGCTTCTGCTGGCCATAGCTGAGGCGGCCCGCCCGCTCGGCGGCCACGGGCGTGAGGCGGAAGAACTCGATCATGGTCTCGGCCTCGGGCCTCAAGCCCGCATCGGCGCGTCCCAACAGGCGGGAGAGCATCGAGCCCCGATGCTCCTGGCCGGCAAGGATCAGATTGTCGCGGACCGAGAGCTCAGGGAAGACCTGCAGGAGCTGGAAGGTGCGGCCGACGCCGAGCCTATTCAGATCGCAGGGTCGCATGCCGGTGATCGGCCTGCCGTTGACATGGACCGCCCCCGAGCTCGGCCTCAATTGGCCCAGCACGCAGTTGAACAAGGTCGACTTGCCCGACCCGTTGGGGCCGATGATGCCGAGGATCTCGCCTTCGCCGAGAGCAAAGGAGACGTCGTCGACGGCGCGAATGCCGCCGAAGGACTTGCAGAGATGGGAGACCTCGAGCACCGGGCTCATCCGCCGGTCTCCCCGGTGCCGAGCGCCACCCCGCGCTGCCGGTGGACGAGGGTGCGGGCGAGCTTCTGCAGGAGGCCGATGATGCCGCTCGGGCAGAACGCCATCAGCACCATCACCATGATCGCGTAGCAGAGAAGATAGTAGCCCTCGGCGATGCGCAGCCACTCCGGCAGGAGGATCGACACGGCGGCGCCGATGAACGGCCCCAGGAAGAAGCCGGCGCCGCCGACGATGACCATCAGCAGAAGCGTGAAGGAGAGGCCGAGGCCGAAGGAGTTCGGCTCGATGAACTGCACCAAGGGCGCATAGGCGGCACCCGCCAGGGCGCCGACCGAGGAGCCGATGGCAAACGCCATCAGCGTATAGCGCCTGGTATCGACGCCGAGCGACAAGGCCCTGATCGGATTCTCGCGCAAGGCCATGAAGGCTCGGCCCCAGGGCGAGCGGACCATCCACCACAAGGCGAGGCTGATCGCGCCGAGGACGAGGAGGCAGAAGCCGTAGAAGTCGATCGCCTTCGTCGTCGACCAGCCGAAGAAGCTCGGCCGCGGGATGTTGCTGAGGCCGTAGATGCCGTTGGTGAGCCATTGCTCGTTGCGCAGGAAGAGAAAAACCAGGGTCGAGAAGGCCAGCGTGACGAAGGCGAGGTAGTGATGCTGCACCCGGAGCGCCGGGTAGCCCAAGACCCAGCCGATGGCGAAGCCGACGCCACCGGCGGCGATGAAGGCCAAGGGATAGGGCCAGCCATTCATGGTCATCAGCGCCGCCGTATAGGCGCCGATGCCGACAAAGGCGCCTTGCGACAGCGAGATCTGGCCGGCATATCCCAGCGTGAGATTGAGCCCGAGTGCGGCGATCGCCATCACCGCCCACAGGCTCAAGAGATAGATGCCGAAGGGCTTGAGGAAGAACGGCAGCACGATCAGAACCGCACCGGCGCCGGCGACCGAGGCAAGGGTGAGCCACCGCGGCAACGGGCTCATACGGTGCGTTCCTCGACCACGCCCAGAATGCCCTGGGGCCGAAACAGGATGACGGCGATCAGGATCAAGAGCGGAAAGGCGCCGCGGTATTGCGCGGAGATGTAGGCCGCCGACAGATTGTCGAGCACGCCCAGGATGACGCCGCCCAGGATGGCGCCCCTGACCTGATTGAAGCCGCCGATGATGGCGGCGATGAAGGCGGCAAGCCCCAAGGTCTCGCCATTGGTGAACTTGGCGAGATAGATCGGGCTAATGAGGATCGAGGCCAGCGCCACCAGGCCGGCATTGATGAGGAAGGTGTAGAGGATCATCCGCTCGACCGGCACGCCGAGGATGCGGGCCACGGTCGGGTTCTGCGCGGTCGCCTGCATGGAGCGGCCGAGGCGCGTATGGTGCAAGAGGAGATGCAAGCCCCCGACCGCGAGGATGGCGACGGCCACGATCATCACGCTTTGGCTGGAGATGACCGCATCCAGGATCAGGATGTCCTTGGTCTCGATCAGCGCCGGAAAGGGCTGCGCCTGGGAGCTGTAGAAGTCCTTGGCGAACTCCTTGAGAAACAGCGAGAGCGCGATGGTGGAGATGACCAGCGGCAACACCCCATGGCTCACCATCGGATCGACGATGATGCGCTTGAACAGGAATCCGAGAACGGCCACGGAAACGACGAGGCCGACCAGAGAAGCCGCCCAGAACGGCAGGCCGATGAACTTGATCGCCGCCAGCGCGAAGAAGGCCGGGATCATCACGAACTCGCCCTGGGCGAAGTTGATGGTCTGCGAGGTCTGCCAGAGCAAGGTGAAGCCGACAGCGACCAAGGCATAGATCGCCCCGGTCGCCAGACCCGACACGAAAAGCTGGATAAAGGCGGCCATGGCCCGCGGCCCGGAGTTACAAGCTCACAGCACGCAGACCCTCACCCACCCGCGCTATCGCGCGGGTCCCCCCTCTCCCGCATTGCGGGAGAGGGTGCCGAGCGCTGGCGAGGCGGGTGAGGGTCAGTGCTATTGGGCCTGTGCCTTGAATCCCATCCCCACTACTTCCCGAGCTTCGGCAGGACCTCGACGATCTTCTGCTTGCCGTCGACGACCTCGGCCAGGAAGCTGGCGCGGTCGATGTCGCCGTTCTTGTCCCAAGTGGCCTCCATCAAGATGCCCGGCTCCTGCTCGGGCTTGATGGTGAGGCCGTGCAGGGTCTCGACGAACAGCTTCTTATCGAACTTGCCCATTTTCTCGGTCACATGCTTGATCGTGTAGATGGCGATGTAGCCCTTGATGCCGTTGTGGTCGTTGGCATAGCCGAACTTCTTCTTGAACTTGGCGGCGAATTCCTGCACGGCGGGCACCGGCGCGTCCGCGCTCAGACCGACATGGCCCTTGACGCCATTGGCGGCATCGCCGGCGAGCTCGATCACCTTCTGGCTCAGAAGCGTGGTCTCGCCGATGAGCGGCGCCTTGATGCCCTGCTTCTTCGCCTCCTTCAGAAACCGGGCGCTCTCCTCCTCGTTGGTATAGACGAAGATCACCTCGGCATTCGCCGCCTTGATCTTCACCACATCGGCGGAGAAGTCGGCCTGGCCCTGCTCGGTCGAAATGTCGGCGACCACCTGGATGTTGCGGGTCTTCATCTCGGAGAGGAAGGTGTCGCGCCCGCCCTTGCCGAAGTCGTTGTTGACCCAGAGGATCGCCACCGACTTGGCCTTCAGCCCATCGCGGAGATAATTGGCGATCTTCGGCATGCTGAATTGCTGGCCGAAGGAGGTGCGAAACACATAAGGATCGCCCTTCTGGGTGATGGCCGCCGCCTCGCCGCCGACGATCTCGGGAACCTCCGCCGCCTGGGTCAGCGCCATGTCCACCAGGACCGAGCCGGAGAACACCGGACCCAGCACCACATAGGGATTGTTGTCGAGCACCTTCTGCATCTGGGCGCGGCTGATGCCGGCATCGCTCTGGGTGTCGAGATGCGGGGTGTCTATCCGGCGCCCGAGAATGCCGCCCTTGGCGTTGATCTCCTCGATGGCAAGGATGATGCCGTCGCGCCAATTGGTGCCCGAGACGGCACCCGGCCCGGAAAGCTCCACGATGTTGGGGATGTAGACGGTCGTCTGCGCGTTCGCGGTGGCGGGCGCCAGGATGATCCCGGCCGCGAGGATCCCCTTCAGCAATGTCTTCACCCGTTTCCTCCCTTGATGCGTTTGCCTTGGTTCTACGGAGCAGGATAGCGCCGAAGGAGCCGGCTCCGCATCGGCTTTTGTCAGCCTCAAAGGCCCGGAATCGTCGATTGCTGAAAAAGCCGCGTTTGGGCCGCCAGCCGGATCGGAGCATTGACCGCCCCGAAGCCTCTGTAGCCGCGGCGCTCGACGATCTCGAAGAAGAATCCCCCCTCCAGGGTTCTGGTGTAGGCGTGGAAGAATTCGGCGCTGCCCTCGCGGTCGTAGAGGATCTGCTCGGCGTGCAGCCGCGCGATCTCAGGGGCGGCGAGATCGGTGCGGGCGGCGAGGTCGTCATAGTAGTTGTCGGGTATCGGCAGGAGCTGGATGCCGCCCCTGCGCAGCGCCTGGACGGTGGCGAAGATGTCGGATGTCGCAAGCGCGATCTGCTGCACGCCTGAGCCGAAGAAGTCGTGGATAAAGCGTGCCGCCAGGGTCTGCCGGCTCTGCGAGGCGTTGAGAACCAGGCGCAACGACCCGTCCGCGGCCTCGACCGCCTGGCTCTGCACCACCCCGCCTGGATCGATGACGTCCTGGACGGCGGTCTTTCTCAGATCGAGGAGCGAGGTATAGAACAGGAGCCAGGTCAGCATTTCCTCATATTGCATCGTCTGCGAAAGGTGATCGAACCGGATGAGACCCGCATCCTTGCCGGCGGACGGTGCGAGGCCTTCAAAGTCGATGTCCCAAAGCCGGCCGAGATCGGTCTTGTGGTCGACGAAATAGACGACGCTGCCGCCGACGCCGCGGACGGCCGGGATGTCCAACTCTCCGGGGCCCGAGCGCTGCCGGAACGGCTGGTCCAGGAGCTTTGCTGCCCGCTCCACCGTCGCCGCCGCATCGTCGACCCTGAGGGCCATCGCGCAGACCGAGACCCCGTGGGTGATGGAGAAGGAATGGGCAAAGCCCTCCTTGTCGCAATTGACCACGATGTTGATGTCGCCCTGGCGCCAGCGGGTGACCGCCTTCGAGCGATGGATGCCCACCTTGGCGAAGCCGAGCCCGTTCAAGACCTGCTCGAATTCCGGTGCCTGCGCCTCGTCCATCGCAAACTCGAGGAACTCGATACCCTCTGGGCGGGAGCGCGGCGGCAGCCGAGGCGCGCCGGGCACGGGAATGCCGGTCTTGCAGGCGAGCGCGTCCAGCATGACGAGGAGAGAGCGCTGGCCGTCGACGGCGACATGCCGGGCCGAGCCCGAGCGAAACCGATCGCTGAAGATTTCCAGCGACAACAGCCCGTCGAAGCCGGTCGCCTGGAGGGCTTCCATGAACTCCGCCAAGGGCAGGTCGCCCTGGCCGGGAAAGCAGCGGTAGTGCCGGCTCCAGGATAGATAGTCCATCTGCAGAAGCGGCGCGTCGGCGACCTGGACCAGAAAGATCCGGTCCTTCGGGATCGAGCGGATGGGCATGAGGTCGGTCTGGCGCACCAGGATATGGAAGGTGTCGAGGACCAGGCCGATGGCGGGGTGATCGGCGCGCCGAACCACCTCCCAGGAATCCCGGTAGTCGTTGATATGCCGGCCCCAGGCCAGCGCCTCGAAGGCGACCCGGAGTCCGCGCTTGGCCGCACGCTCGCCGAGCTCGTGGAAGTCGGCGGCGGCCCGGTCGATGCCGCCCTGCGCGTCGGGGGAGACATTGCTGCAGATCAACAGGAGATCGCAGCCGAGATCCTGCATGAGGTCGAACTTCCGCTCGGCTCGGGAGAAGGCCTTTTGCCGGTGCGGTTCCGGCATGCCCTCGAAATCGCGGAAGGGCTGGAAGGTAATGGTCTTGAGACCGAGATCCTCGACGATCCGGCGGACGTCCCCGGGCGTGCCGTTGAACGACAGGAGATCGTTCTCGAAGATCTCCACGCCCTTGAACTGGGCGGCCGCGATGGCATCCAGCTTTTCGGCGAGCGTCCCGCTCAGCGATACGGTGGCGATTGCGGTCTGCACGGGTTCCCTCCTGTCGTCGCAGCCGAGCGGCTTTGGGCTGCCGGCTGCCGGTTCTCATCGACCGGTCGCGCTGGCGTCGGCTCACAACCTCGCGAAGTGACGGAGCATGCGCTCGGTGTCGGGTGCTAGCCCGGTGAAGAGCTCGAATGCCGCAGCAGCCTGGAAGACGGCCATGCCGCCGCCGGCGAGCGTGCGGCAGCCAAGGCGGCGTGCCGATCGGAGAAGCTCGGTCTCCAGCGGCACGTAGACGATGTCGGCCACCCAGTGGCTTGGGCGAAGCAGACGCTCGGGCACCGGCGATCCCGGATGACTCGGCATGCCGATCGGCGTCGTATTGATGATGCCGTCGGCCAGGGTCAGTACCCGTTCGAGATCGTCGCTGGCCATGGCCCGACCCGGTCCGAACCGCCGGTTCAGCGTCTCGGCCAGAGCGGCGCTCCGCGCTCCGTCGGTGTCGACGATCATCAGCGCGCCGGCGCCGAGCGAAAGTGCTGCCACCGCCACCGCCGCACCTGCCCCGCCGGCACCGAGCTGAGCCACCATGCGCCGGGGCGCATCTCCCATGCCGCGGCGGAAGTTCTCCGCGAAGCCATGACAATCGGTGTTGTGGCCGATTCTGCGGCCATCCCCGAAGACGACGGTGTTGACGGCGCCGATCGCGTCCGCCTCCGGCGAGAGCCGGTCCAGCTTCGAGAGCACGGCCTGCTTGCAGGGATAGGTGATGTTCAGGCCGGCGAAACCCAGACGTTCCGCCGCCAGCAGCAGCTCGTCCAAGTCATCGGCGGTCAGGTGGAGCGCGGCGAGATCGATGAGCTTGTAGATGCAGCGAAGGCCCTGCTCGGCGGCTTCCGCCTCGTGCAGCGCCGGCGAGCGCGATGCCTGAATGCCGGCGCCGATGAGTCCGAGCAGGAGCGACCGGCCTCCACGCGTCGACGCAGGCGTCCTATCGACCCCGGTAGCGCCAGCATCGGGGCCTAAGGGCAGAACCAGGCTCGAATCGGCAGCGTTGACGGCCATTCCTGGGGACTCTTCGGCGCTCGCCGGCCGGCCCCGCTCGCGGGATCGCGAGCGCCGGCATCCCGTTTCTCCGCCGGATCGCGCCTCGGAGCGGAACGGTCGAGCCGCGAGAGGCAAACCATGTACGAACTAGTTCGTTCAGTCAAGGCTGTCGTCGCCCGCAACTCGGATATACTGCCGCGCAATTCGACGTCGCAACGAAGACGGGAACCATGATGGCTCGCAACGGCAATTTGAGAAAGCTCGACGAGCGCGCCGACGGCGTTCGCGCTCCCGACGCCGAGGGCAGCCGGCGCAACATCCTCGACATCGCCACCGAGGAGTTCGCTGAGAAGGGCTTCAGCGGCGCTCGCATCGACGAGATCGCGGCGCGCACCAACACCAGCAAGCGGATGATCTACTACTACTTCACCGACAAGGACGGGCTGTTCGTCGCCGTTCTCGAGGAAGCCTATCGGCGCATCCGCACGATCGAGAATTCCCTCGACCTGGATCATCTGTCTCCGGAAGACGCGCTCAAGAAGCTGGTGGGATTCACCTTCGACTACCAGAACGCCAATCCGGATTTCATCCGGCTGGTGATGGTTGAAAACATCCACAACGGCGTTCACCTGCAGAAATCCCGAGGCATTCGCAATCTGAACGTGACCGTGATCGATGCGATCGAGCGGCTCTATGAGCGCGGTGTCGCCGACGGCGTCTTCCGCAAGGGTCTCGACCCGATCCACATCCACATGTCGATCAGCGCACTCTCCTTCTTCAACGTCTCGAATCGCGCCACCTTCTCCTTGATCTTCGACCACGACATGACCTCCCGCCAGGCCCTGGCCAAGCGCCGGGCCCAGGTGGTGGAGACGATTCTCCGCTACATGGCGAAGTAGGCCACCGCGCCCTCGCCCCGGCGGGCGGGGCGGATCAGCCTCGCCTTGAGTTGACATGTACGAACTGTTTCGTACATCATTCGCGACAACGAAGCATGGCCGCCTTGCGGACCGGCAAAAGGGGAGGAAACGGACATGAACGGGATCGATCGCCGTACGGTTGTGGCTGGTGGCGCCGCGATGATCGCGTTGGGCGCGACCCGAACTGCGCGGGCGCAAGCCAAGCCGAAAGTGCGATTCTCCGCCGCCTTCACCGAACAGGATCTGCGCGCCGAAGCCTACAAGGCATTTGCCGCGGACATGAAGGACGACATCGACTTCGAGCCGTACTGGAACAACACGCTGTTCAAGCAGGGCGCCGAGCTGGTGGCCATGCAGCGCGACAATCTGGAAATGTGCAACCTGGCGCCGGCCGACATTTCAAAGCAGATCCCGGCCTGGTCGCTGATGACGTCGGCCTATCTGTTCCGCGACGCCGAGCACATGACGAAGACCTTCCGCAGCGACGTCGGCAAGGAATTCGTCAAAATGGCCAAGGACCAGCTCGGCATCCAGATCATCACGCCGGTGTTCTTCGGAACCCGCAACGTCAATCTGAAACCGGACAAGCTGATCAGGACGCCGGCGGACTTGGCCGGCATCAAGCTGCGCATGCCGCCCGGCGAGTTCTGGCAGTTTCTCGGCGAATCGATCGGTGCCAATCCGACGCCGGTCGCCTTCGCCGAACTGTACACGGCGCTGCAAACCGGAACCGTCGACGGTCAGGACAACCCGCTGGTGCTGAGCAAGCTGATGAAATTCGACGAGGTGACCACGCAATTCGTGCTCACCGGCCACGTCATCGGCTACGACGTGATGGCGATCACCTCGAAGCTTTGGGATGCGATGCCGCCCGCGCGGCAGGCAAAGCTTCAGGCGGCTGCCGAAAAGGCGATCGACGCCTCCACCGCTAAATACGTGGCGCAGGAGACGGAAGTCGCAGCGGCGTTCAAGGCGGCAGGCAAGAAGGTCTATGCGCCGGACCAGGACGCGTTTCGCGCCTTCGCACAGAAGAAGTATTTGGACAAATACGGCCCCGATTGGCCCAAGGGCGCGCTGGAGCGCATCAACGCAGTGAAGTAAGCGCCCGGCGATCGACGATCATCGACCGCGTCGCGGGGGCGGCCGATGATGCGCGAAAGGGACTGCGCGAGACTCGCCGGGCGGACGATCGACGGGGTGGCGATCCATGCGATTCGGGCTCTCTGATCTGGCTGCGGCCGGCCGATGGCTGCGCCGAAGAGCGGAGAACGTCGCGGTTGTCCTCCTTGCGACGATGTTCGTCTGCTTCATCATCCAGATCTTCGCCCGCTATGTGCTGAACAATCCGGCGGGGTGGACCGAGGAGGTCGAGATCGCGACGTGGCTGTGGGTGGTGCTCTGGGGCGCCGCTTTCGTGGTCTCGGAAAAGGAGGAAGTCCGCTTCGACATCATCTACAGCAACATCTCCGAGGGCAAACGGCGGGCATTCACGGTGATCACCGGCATGTCGCTCATCGGCCTCTACGGGGCATCGCTGCCCGCGGCGTACAGCTAAGTCGCCTTCATGAAGGTGGAGCGATCGGCCTATCTGCGGGTGCCGATGAACTACCTCTATTCGATCTACGTCATCTTCGCCGTCGCCTGCATCTGCCGCTATAGCTGGCTGGTGTGGCGCGCGATCCGCGGCGAGGTCTCGCCGGTCACCGATCCCGCGCAGCTTCCCGACTGAGCCATGATCCTCTCCCCATTTGCCATCTGCATCATTTCGATAACGGCGCTGGCAGGGCTCGGCTTGCCGATCGGGCACGCGATGATCGTCTCATCGATCTTCTATTTGCTGCTGGCGGGCCTCGACCCCGCGACGGCCGCCGAGCAGATGCTCAACGGCCTGTTCAACGGCTACGTGCTGCTCGCGGTGCCGCTCTTCATTCTGGCCGCCGACCTCATGAACATCGGCAGCCTCACCGACCGGCTGCTGCAATTCTGCCTCGTCCTGGTCGGGCGCTTCCGCGGCGGGCTCGGACACGTCAATGTCGTAGCGAACATGATTTTCGCCGGGATGTCGGGATCGGCGATCGCCGATGCGGTCGGCATCGGCCGCATCATCATCGGCATGATGACCAAGGGCGGGAAATATCCCATCGCCTACGCGGGAGCGATCACCGCGTCGGCCGCGATCATCGGGCCGATCATTCCGCCGTCGATTCCGATGGTGCTCTACGCGCTGATTTCCGACGCATCGATCGGCTATCTGTTTCTTGGCGGCTTCGTGCCGGGCGTGCTGCTCGGCATCGCCTTCATGGTGATCAATTCCCTGATCGCGCGCCGCCGCCTCTACCCGGTCGAGCCGTCGATCCCGATCCGCGAGATTCCCCGCATCACCATCCGGGCGTTCCCCGCCTTGATGCTGCCGGTCATTCTGCTGTTCGGAATCTACGGCGGCGTCACGACGCCGACGGAAGGTGCCGCCGCCGCGGCCGCCTACGCGCTGTTCGCCTCCACCGTGCTCTATCGCGCCGTGACGTGGAGGCAGCTCTACGAGGCGATCCTGGCCAGCGGCAAGGCGGCGACCTCGGTCGGCATCCTGATCGCCGGCGCGCTGGTGTTCAACTACGTGGTGACGATCGAGAACATTCCACGGTCCCTGCAGCACTTCATGAGCGGGTATGACCTGTCGGCGGGCGGGTTCTTGCTGCTCGTCAACGTCATTCTGTTCATTCTCGGGTGCCTGCTGGAAGGCAGCACGATCCTTTTGGTCGTGGTCCCGATCTTCATTCCGACCGCGAAGGCGCTTGGCATAGACCTGGTCTATTTCGGCGTCGTCGTCGTCGTCAACATCATGATCGGGCTTCTCACGCCGCCCTATGGACTGCTGCTCTTCATCCTTGCCAACATGACGAAGCAGCCGCTGGCGGCGATCGTGCGCGAGGCGACTCCTTTTATCGTTGCCGCGATCGTCGTTCTCGTTCTCATAACGGCGATACCCGACGCCGTGCTTTGGCTGCCGAGGGTGATGGGCTACAAGGGCTGAGCGGGCGGCCTTCCCTGGCGTGAAAGCGGAACCGGATGACCAAACCGATCTACATTCTCAACGGGCCGAACCTCAACCGGCTCGGCACGCGCGAGCCGCATATCTACGGTACCGCCACGCTCGCGGACATCGAAAGGATGTGCCGTGCGGAAGCCGGCGATCGGGCGATCGTATTTCGCCAAACCAACAGCGAGACGCAGCTGATCGAGTGGGTGCATGAGGCGATCGACGAGGGTGCGGGAATCATCATCAACCCGGCCGCCTATACCTTCACCTCGCTGGCGCTGCTCGACGCGCTGAAGATGGTGGCCGGTCCGATCATCGAGCTGCACATCTCGAACATTCACAAGCGTGAAGCCCATTATCACAATTCCTATGTGTCGAAGGTCGCGACCGCGATCATCGCCGGGCTCGGCGCCAAGGGTTATTCGATCGCCGTGCGGGCCATGCTCGGTCTGCTTCAATGATCACAGGCTCGTCGCGGCGGTGAGGCTCGCTCCGAGCAAAGGCGGTCGAGCCGCACCAAGCCTGAAAGCTTGTCCGAGATCGGACGATCACGGAGCTGAGCGGCGTGGAAGGCGCGTTGTCGGACAAGTATGACGTCGTGGTGCTGGGCTCCGGCGCCGCCGGGCTGACCGCGGCCTTGATTGCGGCGATCGACGGGCTTCGTCCGATCGTCATCGAGAAGTCGCCCTGGATCGGAGGGACGACGGCGATCTCGGCGGGTTCTGTTTGGGTGCCGGGGACGCATCTGGCACCAGGGGCGGAGGCCAGCCCCGAAGACGCAAGTCGCTACCTCGACGCAATCGTCGGGAATCATTCTCCGGACGCGCTGAGGCGGGCATTCCTCTCGCAGGGTCCCAGGGCAATCCGGCTGCTCGAGGACGTGACGCACGTCACGTTCCGACCTTACGCGTACCATCCCGACTACTATCCGGACGCCCCAGGGGCGACGCTGCGCGGGCGGGTGCTGGAGCCGGTCCCATTCGACGGACGCGTGCTCGGTCGGGATTTCGCGCGCCTGCGGCCGCCGCTTCGCGAGTTCATGCTCTTCGGAGGCATGATGGTCGATGCCTGGGGCCGATCGGAGCGCCGCCTTATTGCGCGATCCGCGTCTATCCCGGAGACATCGGCGCCAGTCTCGGCCTCATCACCGACGCGAACGCGCGCGTCCTCAATGAATCGGGCGCCCCGATCGAGGGCCTCTATGCGTGCGGAAACGACATGAGCTCGGTGATGGGGGGCACCTATCCGGCGCCTGGCGTGACGCTCGGTCCGGCGATCACGTTTGGCTTCATCGCGGCGCGCGAGGCAACGCGGCTGATCCGGTCGACTGCGTCCGACGAGTGCACCGGGCTGGGCTGACTCGATATCCCCCGGGCCGGATCGCCGGCGGGGCAAAGGATTCCCCCTCGGATTGACATGTACGAACTGTTTCGTACATCATTTCGAGCAACGAAGTCCGCTGGCCATTGCGGACCGGCACACGGGGGTAAGGGAGGATACGATGGGATCTCTGCTGAATCGTCGCGCCGTGCTCATGGGCGCTACCGGCCTACTGGCCGCGGCGGCAGCGCCGAGGGCCGGGGCCGCCGACAAGATCGTGCTCAAGCATGCCGATACCATCTCCGAGCAGGACCTTCGGGCACGGTCCCTGAACGAGATCTTCGCCAAAGAAATCGGCCCTGAATTCGAGTTCCAGGGCTACTTCAACGCGAGCCTGTTCAAGCAGGGCACCGAGCTGGTCGCCATGCAGCGCGGCAATCTCGAGCTGGCCAATCTGGCGCCCCAGGATATGGCCAATCAGGTACCGGCGTGGAGCCTTATGACCGCGGCCTATCTGTTTCGCGATCCCGAGCACCTGAAGCGGGTGTTCAAGAGCGATGTCGGCAAGGAGTTCCTCGACATCGCCGACAAGCAGCTCGGCGTCCGCGTTCTGGCGGCACCCTATAACGGCACCCGCCACATCAACTTGAAGCCGAAAAAGCGCATCAGCACGCCTGATGATCTGGCGGGGATCAAATTGCGCATGCCCGGCGGCGAGACTTGGCAGTTCATGGGCAAAGCGCTCGGCGCCAATCCGACCCCGATGGCCTTCACCGAGGTCTATACCGCCCTCCAGACCGGCGCCATCGACGCCCAGGACAATCCGTTGCCGGCCGACAAGCTGATGAAGTTCTACGAGGTCACCTCGCAGATCGTGCTCACCAGCCACCAGGTCGGCTACAACCTGTTTTCGATCTCGAACAAGATGTGGACGACCTTGTCGGCCGAACAGAAGGCCCGCATTCAAGCCGCCGCCGACAAGGCCACCGACTGGAGCACCGAGCAGATCAAGAAGGAAGAGGGCGAGCTGGCCGCCTTCTTCAAGAGCCAAGGCCTCGAGGTCTATACCCCCGACGTCGCCGCGTTCCGCGCCCGCGCGCAAAAGATGTATCTCGAATCCGATCTGTCCAAAGACTGGCCCAAGGGCGCGCTCGATCGCATCAACGCCCTGTAGCTGCTCGAGCGTGCGAAGGGCGGTCGCATTCTGCTAAAGGTGTCGGGGGACTGCACTCCGCTACGTCGAAGCCTGAACGAGGACGCCGCACCATGGCCGGACCCGCACGCATCGCCGTCGTCGGCACCGGCCTGATCGGCCGCGAGCATGTGGCGCGGATTCAAGCCGAGCCGAATGCGGCGCTCGTCGCCATCGTCGATCCCGCGCCGGGCGCCAAGGAGCTGGCCGCCGCTGAGGGCGTTCCGTGGCTCGACCATCTCGATTCCATGCTGACCGAGGTCAAGCCCGACGGCGTGGTGATCGCCACACCCAACCGGCTGCACGTGCCTTGTGCCATGGCCTGCATCCGGGCGGCGGTCAGATCCCGAAGATGGAGGCGAGCCCGGTGCGCTGGCTCAAGGCCGCCATGGTCTCGTTGGACGGCTTCACCACCGGTTCCGCCGCCGCCTTCAGGATCGACGGCAAGAGGGCCACGTCGCCCGCCGACAACAGGAACACGCCGGGACGGCTCAACACCCAATGGACGGCGGGGCGGATGTCGTCCATCGCCTCCAAGGGTTGATACCAGGTGTTGCGGTCGCGTTTGATTCCCGCCGCCCAGGGACCCCTGGCGACACCCTTGATCGTCTGCACCGCCAGATTGCGCTCACCGGCGAGCTGGACCGTCCGCTCGAAATCCGGCGCATAGGTCTGGTGCTGGGCGGCGAACCAGTTCCAGGGCAGCAGGATCGAGTCGAAGTCGAAGCGCTCCAGGCTGCGGCGATGCATGGCCGCCACCGTCCAGCCATGGCCGGTGACGCCGATATGCTTGACCAATCCCTGATCGCGCGCCTCGATGCAGGCCTCCAAGGCACCCTTCGGCCCTAGCGCCCGCTCCCATTCGTCGGGGTGGAAGAGCGCATGCAGCTGGATGAGATCGATGCGGTCGGTCCTCAGCCGCTCGAGCGAACGGCGGATACTGTCCCGCGCGCCTTGGTAGTCCCGCTCCCCGGTCTTGGTGGCGAGGAAGAAGCGATCCCGGTGCCGGCCCATCCAGGGCCCGATGCGGAGCTCGGAATCGCCGTAGCTGGCCGCGGTATCGATGTGATTGACGTCATGCTCGATCAGGAGATCGAGCACCCGGTCGGCCACATCCTGGTCCACCTTTCCCAGCGCCGCGGCGCCGAAGATGACCGCCGAGCTGCTATGGCCGGTGCGGCCGAAAACCCGCTTTTCGATCGCCATCATCGCCCTCCGGGCCTGGGTTCTTTGCGAGGCTGCGGAACCGAGGAATGCATAGGCAAGCTCCGCCTGGCGAGTATGATGTAGCACTCACCTCTCTGGATGGAAACCGGCGAAGGCCAAGGCAAGCATGGGCCTGCATATCCACCTCGATCCCGTGGGCGGCATCGCCGGCGACATGTTCGCGGCCGCGATGCTGAATGCCCTGCCGGAGCATCGCCAGACGCTGATGGAGGCGCTGGCCGGCCTGGCGCTGCCCCAGGGTGTGGCGGCAAGGCTGGTCACCTTCGACGACGGCACGCTCTCAGGCGCCCGCTTCGAGGTGACGCTGCCGGATTCCGCCGCCGCGCACGCTCATGACCACGGCCCCAATCATGACCACGCACACACGCATCGTCCCTTCCGCGACATTCGCCGTTTCCTCGAGAGCTCAACGCTTCCCGCCGCAATCCGCCAGCGCGCGCTCCTGATCTTCCAAGTCCTGGCGGAAGCCGAGGCAAAAGTGCATGGGCTTGCCGTCGACGACGTCGCCTTCCACGAGATCGGCGCCTGGGACTCGATTGTGGACATCGCCGCCGCCGCCTTCCTCATCGAGCGGGCCGGCGCCGGCACTTGGTCGCTCGCACCCCTGCCGATCGGCTCCGGCCGGGTGCAGACCCGGCATGGCGAGCTGCCGGTGCCGCCGCCGGCCGTGGCCTTGCTGCTCCAGGGCTTCGCCGTGTTCGATGACGGCCGCCCGGGCGAGCGGGTGACGCCGACGGGCGCCGCCATCCTTCGGCATCTGGCGCCGGCGCCCCGGTTGCCGCACGGCATCTTCCGCCATGAGCGCGTCGGCTACGGCTTCGGCACCAAGCGGTTCCAGGGGATCAGCAACGTGCTTCGCGTGCTGGTGCTGGACGAGACGGCCGGCCACGCGCCCGATCAGGAGATCGGCGTTCTCAGCTTCGAGGTGGACGACCAGACGCCGGAAGATCTCGCGATCGGCCTCGATCGCCTGCGCGGCTTTCCGGGCGTGCTCGACGTGCTGCAGGCGCCCGCCTTCGGCAAGAAGGGGCGGCTGGTCGCCTCTATCCGGGTGCTGGCCGAGGCCGCTTCGCTCGATGCGGTCGCCGAGCGCTGCTTCGCCGAGACGACGACAATCGGGGTCAGGCTGGAGCGGGTCAGGCGACGGGCGCTCGAACGCGAGACTGCGTCGGTCGGCGACGGGGAGGGCAGATCGATCCGGGTCAAGCGCGCCAAGCGCCCAGGCGGAGGGGTCACCGCCAAGGCGGAGATGGATGACATCGCCGCCACCTCCGGCGACCATAGCGACCGCGTGGGGCGACGCCGGCGCATCGAGCGGGTGGCGCTGGCCCGGGAGGAGGACCGGGATGCCTGAGGCGGCTCGACGGACAGCGGCGTTAGAGACGCTGTTGGAGCACCTCGCTCCGGTCGCGGTCGCCGTCAGCGGCGGCGTCGACAGCACGACCTTGGCCGCCCTTGCCCATCGCCGGCTCGGCCGGCGCGCCACGATGATGCATGCGGTCTCGCCGGCGGTGCCCCCGGAAGCGACCGAACGCGTGCGGGCGCTGGCTCTGAGCGAGGGCTGGCACCTGGAGGTCCTCGATGCCGGCGAATTCGCCGATCCGCGCTACCGCGCCAATCCCGCCGACCGCTGCTTCTATTGCAAGACCAATCTCTATGGCGGCATTGCGGCGGCGACCGACGCCGTCATTCTCTCCGGCACCAATCAGGACGATCTCGCCGATTGGCGCCCCGGCCTCAAGGCGGCCGTCGAGCATGGCGTGCGCCATCCCTATGTCGAGATCGGTATCGACAAGGCGGGCGTGCGCGCCATCGCCCGGCATCTTGAGCTCGGCCCGATCGCCGAGCTGCCGGCCTCGCCCTGTCTTTCCAGCCGGATCGAGACCGGAATCGCCATCGACCCGGAGGAGCTGGCGCTGGTGCACGCGGTGGAGAGGTTCGTTGCCGCACGGCTCGGCGCCGCGACCGTGCGCTGCCGTCTGCGCCGCTCCGGTCTGGTGATCGAGCTCGACCAAACGAGCCTCGAGAGCTTGCCGACGGCCGAGCGCGAGACCCTCGCAGCCGCGGTCGGCGCGATCGCCCGCGCCCGCGGCGGCGACCGCCCCGTGGGCTTCAAGGCCTATCGCATGGGCAGCGCCTTCTTGCGGCCGTCTCCCGCCCCGATCGGCCGATGACCGAACCCAACTCATGACCGAGACCGGCATCAACCTCGATTTCGATCGCACCAGCCGCCTCGGCTTCGATGAGGCGATGTTCTGCTCGGGCAAGACTGTGGGCCAGATCGCTGCCATCCTCGAGCGCGTGGCCGAGCGTGGCGGCAGCATGCTCTTGACCCGGCTCGAGCCGGCGGTCTTCGCCCTGCTGCCGGAGGAGACGCGCCGGCACCTCGACTACGAGGCGCTGTCGGGCACGGCTTATTTCGGTCCGGTGGCGCCGCTCGGCAAGATCGGTCAGGTCGCCGTGGTCGGCGCCGGCACGTCGGACATGGCCGTCTGCCGCGAGGTGGTCCGCACCCTGTTCTATCACGGCGTCAAGGCGAGCGAGGTCTATGACGTCGGTGTCGCCGGGCTGTGGCGGCTCCTGGAGCGCGTGCCGGAGATCGTCCGTCACCCCGTGGTGATCGCGGTCGCCGGCATGGATGCGGCCTTGGTCAGCGTGCTGGGCGGGCTGGTGCCGGGCCTGGTCATCGCCGTTCCCACCTCATCGGGCTACGGCGTTGCCAATCGCGGCGAAACCGCGCTTCATGCCGCCTTGGCGAGCTGCGCGCCCGGCGTGCCGGTCGTTAATATCGACAATGGCTATGGTGCTGCCTGCGCGGCGCTTCGGGCACTTCGTGCCGCCGATTGGGCGAGGAGTGAGGGTTGATGGGCGCCAAGATCGAGATCGCCTTCGGTCGCACGCAGCTCGCCGTCGCCTTGCCGGCGAACTCGGACGTGCATGTCATTCGCAAGCGGCAATTGCCGAGGTTGCCCGATCCCGAAGCCGCCATCCGCGGCGCGCTCGATCGGCCGATCGGTGCGAGGCCATTGAAGGCGCTCGCCGCCGGCCGCAGCAGCGCCTGCATCCTCATCTGCGACATCACCCGCCCCGTCCCCAATCACCTGTTCCTCAGGCCGATGATCGAGGATCTCACGTCTTCCGGCATTCCGGCCGCCGGCATCACCGTCCTGGTGGCAACCGGATTGCACCGTCCGAACGAGGGGGCGGAGCTGGAGGAGCTGGTCGGCGATCCCTGGGTCATGAAGACCGTCCAGGTGGTGAACCACGACGCCCGCGACGATGGCGCGCATGTGGATTTCGGCACCACGTCCAAGCGCAAGACGCCGGTCAAGATCGACCGCCGCTTCGCGCTGGCCGATCTCCGCATCGCCACCGGTCTGGTCGAGCCGCACTTCATGGCGGGCTGGTCCGGCGGCCGCAAGGTGGTCGCCCCCGGCGTGGCGCACCACACCACCATCCGCACCTTCCATTCCGCGCGCTTCATGGAAGACCCGCTGGCGATCCAGTGCAATCTCGTGGGCAACCCCTTGCATGAGGAGCAGCTCGAGATCATGGGCATGCTGGGGGAGATCTACGCGCTCAATGCCGTGATCGACGAAGAGCGGAACCTCGCCTTCGTCTCCTTCGGCGAGATCATCGAAAGCCACCTCTCCGCCGTCGCCTTCGTCGAGAAAGCGACCCGCATCCCGATCGACCGCCGGTTCGGCACCGTACTGACCTCGGCCGCGGGCTATCCCTTGGATAAGACCTATTACCAGACGGTCAAGGGCATGGTGACGCCGCTCGACATTCTCTCGCCCGGCGGCACCCTCATCATCGCCTCGGAATGCTCGGAAGGCTTCGGCTCGGATGAGTTCCGCGAAGCGCAGAAGCGCCTGGTCGAGCTCGGACCGGACCGCTTCCTGGCCACCTTGACGGCGAAGTCGCTGGCCGACATCGACGAGTGGCAGACCGAGATGCAGCTGAAGCCGATGCGCCGCGGCCGCATCCAGCTCTACACCGCCGGGCTCGGCCCCCAGGAGCTGTCGATCACCGGGGTGGAGACGATCCAATCGCTCGAAAGCGCAATCAGCGCCAGCATCGAGCGCAGCGGCGATCCCGGCGTGGCCGTCATTCCCGAAGGCCCCTATGTGGTGCCGGTCTATGCCGGGGCGGCGGCGGCCGAGTAGGGCGTAAACGCGTAAGCGGGCACTGGCCAACCTGGCCGCCAATGACCGCTTCCAGGTTGGAAGCGACCTTCATTCATGCGTCTCGCAATGTCGCTGAAGTGCCACGAACGGACACTGCACCAAGGTCGGCAGCTCGCAGTCGCAAGTTGCCGTCCGCCAGAGCAGAGATTTGTAGCACAACCTGGTGGAGCGCATCCCCCTCACTTTGCCCCACTCACGTGCCAGGTACGAAAATCTGGCGGCGATTCAGAGACTCGCGTCACAAAATCTAGTCGGGGCTATCCGCGATGCCTTGTAGTTGAGTCTCGTCCAGGAGCGTGATGTTTCCGTCGGCAATAGAAATAAGCTGGCTCTTTTGCCAGGCGGCGAGCTGCTTGTTGACACTCTCCCGGGAGAAGCCAACGAGATTCGCGAGTTCTCGCTGGGAGAGCTTATGCTTGAGCGTGACGCCCTTCTTGTGTCGGTCACCACCCGCAGCGAGGCTCAACAGCTTTTTCGCCAGCCGCGATGCGAGGTTCAGGAAAAGCAGATCCTCCACCTGCTCGGTCGTACGCCGAAGGCGGTCGCAGAGCACTGCCATCAAACGCAATGCAATCTCGGCATTCTGCTTCAGAAATGGGACGAACTCGCGCCGATCGATGACGAGGAGCTCGCAGTTCGTCATAGCTACTGCGTCAGCGGACCGCTCTCTGCCGTCCAAGAGCGCAATCTCGCCGAAGACCTCGCCCTGATCGATAATGTTGAGAGTCACCTCACGCCCATCGACGCCGGGCGCCCGAATTTGAACTCGCCCCTTGAGCACCGCCAAGAGACCGCGCCCGGGTGATCCCTTAAGAAAGATCGTCTCGCGGGCCCGATGGGTTTCGATGCGAGCAAAACTCAGAACCCTGTCGAGCTCAGCGCTCGAAAGGCCACCAAAGAGCCCGTGAGATTCGAGAATATGACGATGGTCCTTGGCAGTACCAGTCATGCCAAGGATCTACCTCAAGATTGCCCCTTCCGGCAAATCTGGGGGATCTCGACGACGACTTGCGCACGCCGTCAAGGATTGGATTCGGGCCTTAGCGTAGGCCTCGCTGACGCTTTCCCACGAGGTTAGCGAGGAACGTTTGTACCCGCGTAGAGGGCCTTCACGAGCGCGCGTATGGTTCGGATCCGCGCTCCATGGCTCCCCACCACGTCGCTCAAGCCATGGCTTTCCATGATTTGGGTGACAACCTCGGACCCGCCCTCGACGATTTGGAAGGCAACACGAAGCTGTTGCGAGAGGTCGGGTAACGGCTGCTCCGGATCCTCTATCACAATGAGAGTGGCGGATTCGCTCGGGCCGGCAGCCGTCAAGCCGCGCTCAAGTGGAGCAAAGAGGAGCAGGTATGGCGCCATCCCCGATAGCCGTGAGGCCGTGGCGACCGTATAGGAGGGTCCGGCGCATCGATCTTCGCGGGTCAGCGTCCTGGCGATTTCCTGCCGCATCATCTCGTCCTCAAATGGCCGGGTTGCCGCCAGGGTCTGCCCCAGCAGCATGAGCCCGTCACAGCTGGCCAAGAGAGCTTCTGCCGCCGAATTGAGAATGATGACACGCCCTCCTTCGCCGACGAGGAGGACGCCAAGCGAGAGGCTATCAATCGTCCTCTCCAGGAGGTCTCGTGCGCTTTCCGAGGCCTGCTCCGTATCAAACGGGAGATTGGATTGCCCGCTTACTTGCGGAGTACACTGTCTTTTGCATTGCTCGAAATGACTGTCCTTGACGCGCACTCGGCAATCGATCTCGGCCCGTAGGGCGACACTGTTCCACCAAAATGCGGATTTAACGTGCGCCATCGCTGCATCCTCCTCTATGCGACCAAATCGTCGGCTTGGGGACCAGCTGCCTCGTAGCGCATTCGAGGCCCAAGGACCTGTGAAGCAGTTCACAGGTCCGGTACTGCGGGGGCGGATAGTCTTGTAGCCGCAAGCAACCAGACCACTGAGGGAATCGCGGCCATTCCTCATTTTGCAGACCGTGCAATGTCCGTTTCGAGGTTCTACAATGCTGAAATCATGGACAATGCCCTCAGCCGGCAGATGCAGTGTCCAGCATGTGGCAACGAGAACCCGCCGGGGGCAGAAGACGTTTGCAGCCGATGTGGCGCCGGTCTAACGCGGTGCCGGCACTGCGGGTCCAGCAATCTTCGTCGATTCCGGCACTGCGTTGCGTGCGGAGCCTTTCTCGTCCTTCCCGAGGTGGACACGGAGGGCGCCAGAGGCAAATCCGGCGAGCGCAAGCATGTAACGGTGCTGTTCGCCGACATCGCCGGCTCGCTCGCCATGATTCAGGACAGCGACCCCGAGGATGCTCGCGCAATCTTCGACCGCACCATCGAAGCGGTCACCGCGGTCGTTCATAGCCATGGCGGGACGATCAATCGCGTCCTCGGTGACGGCGTGATGGCGCTGTTCGGCGCGCCGGCCTCGCTGGAGCAGCACGCGGTAAAGGCGACGACCGCGGCACTCCAGATCCTGCGGGCCTTGGACGAGCTGAACCATCGGTTGGAACCCATCTATGGCGCGCGCATTCGAATGCATATCGGCCTGGATTCCGGCGAGGTCGTCGTTCACTCCGTATCCACGGACATTCACACTGAGTACGACGCGGTTGGTCGCACCGTGCATGTCGCCGCTCGAATACTGGCGCTCGCGCCCGCGGGTACCATCCGCATCTCCGCCGAGACGGCACGGCAAGTCGCGGGCTTCATCAGGATGCGTTCGCTCGGATCGATCCATGTGAAGGGTCTGGTGGATCCAATCGAGATATTCGAACCGCTCGCTGCGGATGTGGTTGCAACGCCGTTCGAACTGTCAATCAGTCGCGGCTTGAGCCCATTCGTGGGCAGAGACCGGGAAGCGGGCGCGTTGCTGGCCGCCGCAGACAGAGTGGCCGTCGGCGCGGGCGAGCTGTGGGCAATAGTCGGAGAGCCTGGCACCGGCAAGTCGCGTCTTGTCCATGAGATCGTCACCGACCTCCGCAGGCGCAACTGGCGGATCGTCGAGGCGTACTGCACGATGCACGGGGCGACGACCAACCTTGCGCCGGTGGCTGCGCTCTTGAGATCGTTCTACGGGATTCGCGACGGGCATTCCGCTGAAGCGATCCGTCCAGCGATCGGCATCGAACGCTCCTCGGCTCCGCAGGATGCGCATACGACTGCAGCCATACTGTCCATTCTCGGGCTTGCGGAGGGGGATCTTGATTGGCACGGCCTCGACCCGCCGCTCCGGCGCGATTCCGTGCGCAACGTGCTGCCCACGTTGCTCGCTCCCGCAGCGCTGACGCGTCCAATGGCCGTCGTCGTGCAAGATCTCCAATGGGCGTCTGACGATACCGTCGTGCTGCTCGACCGGCTTGTTCAAGCTCTCCCCAACACGCCGATTCTGATTCTCACGAATTTCCGTCCGGAATGCCGCAATCCCTGGCGAGGCCAATTGCGGGCGCACGAGATTTCGATTGAGACCTTGCCCTTCCATGACGCGCGGGCACTCATCGAGGCATTGCTCGGAACCGACCCAAGCCTCGCCGGGGTCCAGCGACTTGTTCTCACGCGAAGCGCCGGAAACCCGCTCTTTATTGAAGAAAGCGTGCGATCGATCGCTGACAGCGGCGCCCTGGTAACAGCCGATGGACGCACCATTCTTTCCGCGCCGCTCGAGCGGGTGAAAATCTCGCACACCATACAGTCGATGCTCTCCTCGCGCATCGATCAGCTCCCTCCAGCCGACAAGCGGCTCTTGCAGTGCGCTTCGGTGATCGGCGCGAACTTCAGCACGACGCTCCTAGAGATCGTATTGGGCAAGTCCAATTGGCCTTCTCTGCTCGACCCGCTCGTCTTCGGAGGGTTCATCGTCCAGTCCCAAGCCGGCTCCGGGGATGAATATTTTTTCAAGCATCCCCTCATTGAAGAGGTGGCCTATGCGGGGCTGTTGCGCAGCGAGCGTCGGACGCTCCACCGCCAGATCCTCGCGGCAATGGAGCAGCTCTACGAAGCGCGCACAGCGGAAGTTGCTGAACGCCTGGCCGAGCACGCCCGCCGGGGCGAAGTGTGGGACAAGTGCGCCGTCTACCTGCGCCAGGCGGCCGGCATCGCCTATGCGCGCTCCTCCAACCGGGAGGCGGCACAGCTCCTGGAGGATGCCTTGCAGGTGTGCTCGCTCGCTCCGCCGGGGATCGATCGTAACAGGCTGCGGATCGACCTATGCTTCGACCTCCGTAACGCGCTCCTCCTTGTGGGCGAGGTAAGCAAGATCCTGAAGACGTTGGCGGATGCTGAGGCGATCACGGCGGAATTCGGAGACATCGACAGGAGCGCCAAGTTGGCCTCCTATCTGACCCACGCATTCTGGACGAGCGGAGATTGTCGGCGCGCTCTGACGCACGGGCGCCGCGCGCTGCGACTAGCCCGGGGTCGAAGCCGACCAATAGCGATACCTGCGCAATATCACCACGCGCTCGTCCTTATGGATCTCGGGTTCTATGCGGAAGCCAACCGGCGACTCGGGCGATTGCTTGATCTCGTCGACACCGAGCGGCAGGAGCGGTTCGGACTCAACGCGCCGCTGTTCATCCTTGCAGGAAGCTATCTGGTGCGATCGCTGGCGGAGGTCGGCCAGTTCGATTCAGCCTTGGCGCACGCCGAGGAGATCAGAAGAGTCGCCGACGAGACGGGGCAAACATTCGCAGAGGCGATGACAAGGCTGTCGCTCGGATATTGCGTTCTCTTGCGCGGCGAGCCGCGTCGGGCGGTCCATGTGTTGACCGACGCCCATGCACGCTTTTCGAAGCTGCGAAACGTCACGATGTCGACCGTCACGGCCGGATTCCTCGGCTTTGCGCAACTCTTGGCACGCAACATACCCGCCGCGGCGGAATGGCTCGACCGGGGCGTAACCCAGGCAAGCGCCATCGGCGTGTTGTCGCAACAGCCGCTGCGCCTCGCGTTTCTCGCCGAGTGTCGGTCCAAGCTCAATGACGGGCCGGCGGCACTGGCGATTTCCGAGCAAGCGGTACGTCTTGCCGAGCAGCAGCGGGAGCGCGGCTCGTTGGCTTGGACGCTTTGTTTTCGCGGCCGCCTCTTTCGAGAGGTGATGGGGGATGCCGACAAGGCATGCAGCGCAATGCTTAGGGCCGAAAATCTGGCACGCAGATCATCGATGCGTCCCCTGGCGGCTATTTGCGCGGTCGAGCTTGCCTACTGCATGCTCGATCTCGGCGACGGAGCCGAGGCTCGGCGTTATGCCGAGACGGCATGCGTGGAGCTCGACCAGCTGCAAATGCCGCTATGGCAGCAACGAGCCGCAGAAGTCCGTAATCGCGCGATAGCTTGAAAAGGACTGTCCGACGCGATGCGCTACGGCCGCTTGCCTCGCGATGCCTTCTTCTTCCGAACGGCCCGTTTATCGAAGACCTTGAGCATAAAAACGTCGCCATCGGAGACGTTCATGACATCATGAGCGAAGCTGGCGCTTCTTCGCCACTGCAAGCCTGGCTCCAAATACAGCAATTCGAGGAACTTCCCTTGTTCATCGAACCTGACTGTTCTCCCAGGAGTGCAGGCGATCATGGTGTAGGGAATGCCATCCCCGTGGAAGCCGGTGCGTGCACCGGCCTTCAATGCGATCTTCTCAACCCGCACGGAGTCATTCTCGAACAGTTTTGTAATCATCACTCCGGATCGAGACTCAACCATTGGCCTACCCCCTCCCTATGTCGTTGAAGTCGTGCCCGCACCCCAAAATGTTGAGTGGTGAACAATAGCATCCACCGCCAATAGTGAATAGCAGTTGCTGCAAAAGCAGTCACAAACGTCCATGCGCGGCACAGATGTGTAGCAGCCTGACAGGATCGCCCCACGCGGCAATTGCAATGAGTACCGCCTTGGGCAAAGAGCCGTCGTAGGCGCCATTGTTGGTCTGCTGTATGGCGTGCTGTCGCCGGACGCGGGCTATGCGGTTCAATGCCCGCCATTGGTGAAACGCATCAGTCTTGAGAGTGGAGGTCGCGGGTCGCTTACGCCCTGGCTCGCCTCACACCAGCTTCGCCAGCCCGAACCAGCGATCGGCCAGCACGATCACCCCGGCGGTGCCGAGGATCATCAAGGTCGAGAGCGCCGCGACCGACGGGTCGTTGTAGTTGTCGAGGTAGATCAGGATCACCACCGGCAAGGTGCTGGTGCCGGGCACGCTCAGCATCAGCGAGATCTCCAGATTCCCGAAGGATGCGATGAAGGCGAAGATGCCGGCGGCAAGCATCGCCGGGCGCAGGAGCGGCAGGGTCACGTGCCAGAACACGGAGAGCGGCCGTGCTCCCAGATTCATCGCCGCCTCCTCGACGTCGCGCTCCAGCCCCTGCAGGCCGGCGATGAGCACGCGCACGATCCAGGGCAGGCAGACGATGGCATGGCCGATCAGGAGGCCGATCACCGTGCCGTTGATGGCGAGGTCGAAATTCTCGATGAAGAATTGCGTGTAGAGCATGAGCAGCCCGACGCCGAGGATGATCGCCGGAACGACGATAGGCGCCATCAGCATGGCGGCCAGGAGATCGCGTCCGGGAAAGCGGTAGCGCACCAGCGCCAGTGCCGCGGGCAGGCCCAGGAGCATCGCCGTCGCGGTCGCACCGACAGCCACGATCAAGCTCAGGGTCATGGCGTCCCAGAACGGCTCATAGGCGAGCATCTTGCGATACCAGACCAGCGAGACGCCTTCGGGCGGCATGCGGAAGATGCCCGATGGGCTGAACGACAGCAGGATGACGAACACCACCGCCGACAGGATGAAGGCGTAGATCGCGACGTTGGCCGCGAGGAAGAGCCGCCGCCCCCGCGTCATCGCCCGGCCTCGATGCGCCAGCGATCGCTCAGCGCCCGGCTGAAGCCCGCCACGCAGAGCAGGGTCAGGATCAGGAGGATGAACGACACCGCGGCCCCGAAGGGCCAGTTGTAGATCGCGGTCATCTGCTGATAGACCTCGGTCACCAGCATCTTCACGCGCCTGCCGCCGATCAGCGCCGGCGTCGCATAGGATCCGGCGGCGAGGATGAAGACCAGCATCGAGCCGGCGATGATCCCCGGCATGCTCAAGGGCAAAATCACCTCCTTGAACACGCGCCAGGGCCGGGCACCGAGATTGGCCGCCGCCTCCTCCAGCATCGGGTCGATCTTCTGCAAGGTCGAGGCCAAGGTCAGGATCATGAAGGGCAACGCCACCTCGGTCAGCGCCACGACCACCGCCCAGGACGTGAACATCATGCGGATCGGGCGCTGGACGACGCCGAGCCAGATCAGGAGATTGTTGATGAGGCCGCCGTCGCCGAGGATCACCAGCCAGCCATAGGCGCGCACGACCGCGCTCACATAGAGCGGGCTGATGATCAGCACCAGGCAGACCGCCCGCCAGCGCGACTTCTGCCGCGCCAGCCCGTAGGCGACGGGAAATCCCAGGACCAACGCCGCAAGGGTGACGGAGAACGCGATGGCGAGCGTCTGCGCCAGCACGCCGAGATAGTAGGAATCGGTCAGGAACCGTATGTAGCTGGCGAGCGTGACCCCGCGGGCGAGCGGATCGGCCGGATCGTAGACAAAGAGGCTGTAGCGGCCGAGATAGAGCAGCGGCGCCACGCAAAAGAGGCCGAGAGCGACGGCGGACGGCAGCGCGAGCGCGATGCCGGCCGCTCGTCGCTTGGCGGCGGGGTGCGCCAAGGCTAGGCGGCGATCTCCTTGTTGAACCGCTCCTGCCAGGCGGCGCGGTTCTGGGCGATGATCGCCCAGTTGAACACCAGCGCCTTGTCGGGCGTGGGCACCAGGCCCGCGAGCTCTTTCGGGATCGCGACCTTGTTGTTGACCGGCGTCATCAGGATCGACTCCATGAAACCCTTCTGCGCCTCGGCGTCGACCTGCATGTTCATGAAGTCATAGACGAGGTCGCCGCCCTTGCGTTTGGTGACGATCTCGACCGTGTAGGGGATCGGAAAGAAGCCGTCCTCGGGGAGCACGAAGCTGTAGCGCTTGTCCTTCTCGGCGAAGGTCTTGGCGAAGCTGTTCTCGATGCCGGGGCTGAGCAGCATGGCGTCGGTCAGGAACAGGTTGGTGATCTCCGCTGGTTTTCCTGAATGGACGAAGGCACCCATCTTCTTCAGCTCCGCCAGCGCCTTGAATCCCGGCTCGATATTGCTCTCCGAGCCGCCATTCATACGTGCCGCCTGCACCAGGAACTGCACGCCGGTGGTGCCGGCGGTGTCGTGCAACCCCATGATGCCGCCCTTGTAGGCGGGGTTCCACATGTCCTTCCAAGTCTTCGGCGCGGGCTTCACCTTCTCGGTGTTGTAGAGAATGCCGGCAGTGGCGTAGAGCGAGGCGAAGCCGAAGCCGTCGGGATTGAGCGCCTTTGGATCGACATCCTTCATGTTGGCGATCTTCGCGCGGTCCATCTTCTCGAAGATGCCTTCGGCCCGCCCGGTGACGGCGACGGCCTCGGCGATCACCACCAGATCGACGCTGGGGCTGGCCTTCTCGGCGCGGAGCTTCGCCAGCATCTCCACGCTGCTTCCCGGCGTCACCAGCACCTTGGCGTTGAACTTCTTCTGAAACGGCTCGATGACGAGACGCGTCAGCGTATCCTGGTACTGGCCGGCATTGATCATGATCGACAGTTGCCGCAGTTGCGCGAAGGCCAGCCGCGGGGCGGCGAGCATGCCGGCGAGCGCGGCGGAGGCCTTGAGGAAGGTGCGCCTGGCGATCCTCTTTTGGTTCGAGCGAGACATGAGCCACTCTCCCTTCTTGTTCGAGCGTTCAAGTTTCCGGCAGCAAGACGGCGTCGCGCGGCTGCCAATCGATCCATACATTGGTTTCGGGACTGAGAACCGCGCTCTGTCCGTCGTTGCTCACGAGCGCCATCACCGCCTGCCCGTTGCTGCGGCACACATACTGGATAGCGGTGCCGAGATAGGCGACGGACTCGACGGTGGCGGCGAAGGCATGGCCCGGCGCCGGCGATGGGCTGAGACGGGTGCGTTGATCCTTGACCGAGAGCACGGCCTGGCTGCCGCCGGCAAGGCCCAGGGGATTGCCGGCATGGAGACGCCTTCCCTCGGCGTTCTCCAGCACGGCCGCACCGTCGCCGGTTCCTGGATCGACGATCCGTCCGGCGAAGAAATTGCTCTGCCCGATGAATCCGGCGACGAACAGGGTCCGCGGCCGCTCATAGATCTCCACCGGCGTTCCCACCTGCTCGATGCGGCCGTGGTTCATCACCGCCAGCCGGTCGGCCATCGACAGCGCCTCCTCCTGGTCATGGGTGACGAAGAGAGCGGTGATGCCGACGCGGCGCTGAATCGCCTTCAGCTCGAGGCGCATCTCCTGGCGCAGCTTGGCGTCGAGCGAGCTCAAGGGTTCGTCGAGCAGCAGCAGCTGCGGGCGGATGACCAGCACGCGCGCCAGCGCCACGCGCTGCTGCTGGCCGCCGGAGAGCTGCCTCGGATAGCGCACCTCGAGGCCGGCCAGCGATACCAGAGCCAAGGCCTCGCCGACCCGAGCTTGCCAGTCGTCCTTCGGCACGCCCCGCATGCGCAGGCCGAAGGCCACGTTCTGCCAAACCGTCATATGCGGGAACAGCGCGTATTGCTGGAAGACCATGCCGGTGTCGCGCTTGTAGGGCGGATCCTCGGTGACCTCCGCACCTTGGATCAGCACGTGGCCTGCGTCCGGCTCTTCGAAGCCCGCGACCATGCGCAGGGTCGTCGTCTTGCCGCAGCCGCTTGGTCCCAAAAGCGCCATCAACTCGCCCGGCGCCACGCGCAAGCTGACCCGATCGACCGCGGTGACCGAGCCGAACCGCCGCACCACTTCCTGCAGCTCGAGCGCCGGGACCATCCGCCGCCTTTTCAAAAAATCCGACCAAGGCCGCCCGGAAGTTTATCCGACATTGGCCGAGGGACTAGCCCCGCATTTCTCCTAAGAAATACAGGCCGCCGTCCGGGGGAGCCTCGAGGAGGGTCGGGACGGTTGGGGACGGGTCCTTCCGTCCCCAACGCCGCGCCGGCAGGATCCGGCGCGGCCGTCCCCGACGGGGACCACTCCCTCCTAAATCCGACCCCCGGAATTGTATTGGGAGCGATAAATTCCCGCGCAGGGGATGGCGCTTTCGCGCGTGCTGGTCATCAGCAGCATCTGTGACATAGGTCACAGCGCCGCCTCTTTTCTCCATGCATGCTGAAGCACCTTAGAAGGGGGTCGCGTCATGACGTGTCGCTACGCCCGTTTCGCTCCGCCCACCATCAATGCCTTGAAAGCGCCGACAGCCCTCGACCTTGGCGCCGTCCGAGCCGCGATGCGCACCAGGGCTCGGGAGCATGAGGGCGACGGCAGAATGCCGCTTGCCCAAAGCCATGGGCAGGCAGACTTCAAGGGCCGCATCCTCGGCAAGTGGCTGGTGCTGGCGCGGTCGCTCTGGCGGGATCGGACTTAGGGGCTAGCTCGGCGAGCCGCTGCTCCGGGCCGATTCTATGGCTTTGGCGGAACAGGCGAAAAGGCCGGCCCGAAGCCCGCCAGCGGGCCGGTCTTCCTAAGCTCGAGAAAGCCGCTCCAGGCCTTCAGGAATTTATCCGCGTCGGCTTCGGACTCGAACCTGACGAAGCAGCCGGTGACCTTGCCGTTCAGGCGCGAGGGCCCGCGAACGCTGGCACGATACTCCAAGCCCATGATCGCCAACGCGCGCTCGACGAAGCCCGGGCTGGGCGGCAAATCCCCGAACTCGATTTCTCGTACGACCATGGAGCAATGTTAGCCAATTGGGCATGGCCGATCAAACCGAGACGCGATCCGGTCCGGCGCCCTCAAGCCATTGTCATCGTTCGCCGACCGAGCAGAACCTAGGTTTTCTCCTGAATAGACCAGACGCGGCATGGGGGGGCGTGCTACTGCTCCTGTGTAGAGCTGGGGGGTCGATGGAATCGCGTTCCGAGCAACAACTATGGTGTGCCGTCATTCACCGAGCCTATGAGGACGCGGCCGGCAGCATCGCCGCGGTCGGCGATCCGCGCAGCCGCCGGCGGGCGCAGGATGAAGCCCGCACCTGGTTCCACGACAATGGGCGCGATTTTCGCTGGACCTGCGATGCCGCCGGCTTCGACGCCGACTCGCTCCGCGCCTCGGTGCTGCGCTCGATCGCCGGCGCCCGCCAGCCGGTGGCGGAGCACGAGGCCGCCAAGACCTAATGGATGGCCATTTGAAGGCGCGGGTTGCCGACTATCAGCAAAGCGACCCGCGGGCCAGCCTGCAGCAGCTTGCGACTTCGATCGGACTGTTCGTCCTCGCCTGCGCCCTCATGTATCGCGCGCTGGACATCTCCTACGCCCTCACCCTCGCCTTGTCGGTGCCCGCCGCCGGATTCCTGGTCCGCATCTTCATCATCCAGCATGATTGCGGCCACGGCGCATTCTTCAAGACCAGGCGCCTCAACGACCTCGTGGGCGCGATCTGCAGCGTCATGACGTTGACGCCCTACAGGAATTGGCGCCGTCAGCACGCCGGCCATCACCGGAGCTGGAACAATCTCGATCTACGGCTGGCGGGGAGCGATATCTACTCGACCTGCCTCACCGTGGGGGAATATCGGGCGCTGACCTGGCGGCATCGCTGGCTCTATCGCCTGACACGGCATCGCGCGATATCAAATCTGGTCCTGCCGCCGCTCGTCTTCCTGCTGCTCTATCGCGTCCCGTTCGACACGCCGAAGACTTGGAAACGCGATCGCCGCTCGGTCTACTGGACGGATCTTGCGATCGGCGCCGTCGGCATCGCGCTCGGCCTCGAGCTTGGATTCCGGCAGGTGCTGCTCGTGCAAGTGCCGGTGATGGCGCTGGCTTCGATCATCGGGGTGTGGCTGTTTTCCGTGCAGCACCGCTTCGAGCATGCGCTGTGGGCGCGCCAACCCGAGTGGAGCACCACCAGCGCGTCGCTCAGGGGCTCCTCATACCTTCGCCTGCCGAAGCTGCTCCAGTGGTTCAGCGGCAATATCGGCTTTCATCACGTGCACCACTTGAACCCGCGCGTGCCGAACTACCGCTTGCAGGAATGCCATGACGGCATCCCGGAGTTGCGCGCGACCCCGATCCTGACGCTGCGCTCGGCATTGCTGAGCCCCGCGCTGGCGCTGTGGGACGAAGATCGCCAGAAGCTCGTGAGCTTCGCCGACCTACGCGGGCATGCGTTCTAGCCGCTCGGGAGCTCCCGAGCGGGGCGTGCCGTTTACAACCCATTGATGGTCGTCCTGGCGTTGGAGCGCACCCTTGGTATGAATGAGGTCAACGGTCACAGTATTCTTCCCGCACCGCGATGCCATCGGGCGAGGGAACGTTTGCGCGCATGGCGACCGCCCAGCCCCGTGGACCGGAGCAAGGTTTCCTTGGAAAGCCACGGATTCGTTTCCGCCTTGTCGCTGAAACCGTGCCACTATCTCCTATGGAAGATGTCCAGCATGTCCTCGCCGTCGCCCGCGAGTTCGTCGACCGCTTTGGGCCGGCGGAAGCCGTCGACGAGGCCGAACAGCGGACCAAGCTCCATGCCGACGCCTCGGAGAACGACGGCGCCTCGTTTTGGCGGCGGGTAAGGCTCGCGATCCGATCCCTCCAATATGGCGATCTCGCATAGATCGGTCCGCCCGATGCCGCCGGGCCGGCATTAATGGGACAGAAGGCAACATTTCCGCTAGTCTGCGGCCTGCCATGCACTCCCGTTGTGGCGTCATCCAACTTTCGGAGATCAAGAATGCCGGTCGGCACAGTTAAATGGTTCAATAGCACCAAGGGATTTGGGTTCATTCAGCCGGATGGCGGTGGACAGGATGTCTTCGTCCATATCTCGGCGGTGGAGCGCGCTGGCCTGGGCGGGCTCAATGAGGGCCAGAAAATCTCCTACGAGGAGCAGCGCGACCCCAAGCGCGGCAAATCCTCCGCAGAGAATTTGAAGGCGGTCTGAGCAAGCCTTGATGCGGCACCGGCATCCGATGACCGGATGACGGAAGGGCGCGATCGAGGAGGCAGACGCATGGGAGCCTGTCGTCGCCCCCCCTTCGCCAAGGCAATGGGGGACCTCGGCGGGCAGCCTTCGTTCCTGCTCCGCTCCGGCTGGCTTGCCAGCCGGAGCACCGCAGGGGCGACGTTGTCGTGAAGATAGCAGTAACTAAGCGCGCCACCGCTTTCGCCAAGGCTACGGTGGGCAGGCCGCTTCCGGCTGGCACGCCAGCCGTAACTCCGCAGGAGCTGAAGGCTGGCGGAGAGAGTGGGATTCGAACCCACGGTACGGTTTCCCGTACACACGCTTTCCAAGCGTGCGCCTTAAGCCACTCGGCCATCTCTCCGTCAAGACCGCGGAACCTACCGAAGTGAGCGGGCCGGTGCAACGCTCGCTCGCCACCGCCGCCCGGTTCTCTCCCTGCGCCCCCGCGTTAACCCATCCCTGAACCGAATTTCCTAATCTGTGCTATAGATTACCCAGAAATGCCGGCCCGTTCGGGACCGGCTGGGGAGGATGCGTGCGGCGGATCTTCCGGCTCCTCGGTTGGCTTCTTGTCATCTTCGCTCTGGCGCTGCTTGCGGTGGGCGCTTGGGATTGGGGCTGGACCGGAGAATTCCGCTTCCTTGCCACCGGCGAGCTTTGGTATCGGCTCGACCGCGGCAGCCTCAACCTCGTCCAAGCGATAACCCAGCGCTACCTCTCGCCCTGGCTTTGGGATCCGGTGGTGACCAACTATGTCCTGCTGCAGCCGGCGGCCCTGGTTTTGGGCCTGCCGGGGGCTATCCTCTTGCTGTTGACCCGGGGCCGGCGCGAGCGCCGGCGGCGCGGCCGCATCTTCGATTGAGCGCCACCGGCGCCGGGACCGGGGATGCTCCGCGGCCTAAAAATTATTGCTGCAAAATCAAGTGGTTGCCTTCGTCCCGCGGTCCCATCCCTTAGGCACTCCCATCCTGGGACATCCTAGCCGTCGCCCATCTTGAGGGCGGCCAAGAAGGCGGATTGCGGGATCTCGACCTTGCCGAACTGGCGCATCCGCTTCTTGCCTTCCTTCTGCTTGTCCAGGAGCTTCCGCTTGCGGCTGACGTCGCCGCCATAGCATTTGGCGAGCACGTCCTTGCGCAAGGCGCTCACCGTTTCGCGCGCGATGATGCGGCTGCCGATCGAGGCTTGGATCGCGATCTTGAACAGCTGGCGCGGGATCAGGTCCTTCAAGCGCTCGCACAGCGCCCGGCCGCGGGCATCGGCCTGGTTCTTGTGCACGATCATGGCGAGCGCATCCACCGGCTCGGCATTGACGAGGATCGACAGCTTGACGAGGTCGCCCTCCTGGTAGCCGTCGATCTGATAGTCGAAGCTGGCATAGCCGCGGCTGACCGACTTCAGCCGGTCGTAGAAGTCGAACACCACCTCGTTCAAGGGGAGGCGATAGACCACCATGGCGCGGTTGCCGACATAGGTGAGGTCGATCTGCTGGCCGCGGCGGTCGGTGCACAAGGTCAGGATCGAGCCGAGATACTCGTCCGGCACGAAGATGGTGGCCTTGATCCACGGCTCCTCGATCGAGCGGATGCGCACGGGATCGGGCATGTCGGTGGGGTTGTGCAGCTCGAGCGTGATGCCGTCGTTCAAATTGACTCGATAGACGACGCTGGGCGCGGTGGAGATGAGGTCGAGGTTGAACTCGCGGTGCAACCGCTCCTGGATGATCTCCAGATGCAGCAGCCCGAGAAAGCCGCAGCGATAGCCGAAGCCCAAGGCAACCGAGGTCTCCGGCTCGAAGGCGAAGCTCGCATCGTTGAGACGGAGCTTGGCCAGACTGTCGCGGAGATTCTCATAGTCCGCGGCATCCACCGGGAAGAGGCCGCAGAACACCACCGGCACGCTCGGCTTGAAGCCGGGCAGCGGTGCCTCGGCCGGGCGACGATCCTCGGTCAGGGTGTCGCCGACGCGGCAATCGGCCACGGTCTTGATTGCCGCGGTGATGAAGCCGATCTCGCCCGGCCCCAGCATGTCGGTCGGCTGCAGCTTCGGGCAGAAGATGCCGACACGGTCCAGCTGATGGGCCGCACCGGTCGCCATCATGCGGACCTTCATGCCGGTCTTAAGCGTGCCGTCCTTGACCCTGACCAGGGCCACGACGCCGAGATAGCTGTCGTACCAGCTATCGACCAGGAGCGCCTTCAACGGCCCCGAGGCATCGCCGGTCGGCGCCGGCAGCCGATGCACGATCGCCTCCAAGACGTCGTCGATGCCGACGCCGGTCTTGGCCGAGATCAACAGTGCGTTCGAGGCATCGAGCCCGATCACGTCCTCGATCTGCTGCTTGATCCGCTCGGGCTCGGAGGCGGGCAGGTCGATCTTGTTCAGGACCGGCACGATCTCGTGATTGGCATCGATCGCCTTGTAGACATTGGCGAGGGTCTGCGCCTCCACCCCTTGGGTTGCATCCACCACCAGGATCGAGCCCTCGCAGGCGGCCAGGCTGCGGCTGACCTCGTAGCCGAAATCCACATGGCCCGGCGTGTCCATGAGGTTGATCTCATAGTCCTCGCCGTTCCGGGCCTTGTAGGCGAGCCTGACGGTCTGCGCCTTGATGGTGATGCCGCGCTCGCGCTCGATGTCCATGGAATCGAGGATCTGCTCGCGCATCTCCCGCGAGGTCACCGCCCCGCAGCGCTCGATCAGCCGGTCGGCGAGCGTCGACTTGCCGTGATCGATATGGGCAATGATGGCGAAGTTGCGGATATGCGCGAGGTCGGTCATCGGCTCATGACAGGTAGGGTCGGAGACAAGCGACCGCAACCGGCCTCATGCTTCGACAAGCTCGGCATGAGGCCCTCATCCCGTGGGTCGAAAGCAATCCGTCTATCATGTCCGCAAGACCCCGCCGGTCGACTTGGCCACCGCGGCGACGATCTTCGCCGCCACCGCCTCGATCTCATCTTCGGTCAAGGTCGCCCCGGTCGGCTGCAGCACCACCGACAAGGCCAGCGACTTCTTGCCGGGTCCAAGGCGGTCGCCTTCATAGAGGTCGAAGACGCGCACATCGCTGATGAGGCCCTTCTCGGCCCCCTTGGCCGCGCGCACCACCTGATCGGCGGCGACCGCGGCATCGAGCACGAAGGCGAAGTCGCGCTCCACCGGCTGGAACGCCGACAGCTTCAAGACCGGCCGCGCCGTGCCGCGCCCACGCGGCGTCGGCACTTTCGCCAGGAAGACTTCGATCGCGGCCGCCTTCCCCTTCAAATCGAAGGCCTCGATGATGCTGGGATGCAGCATGCCGAACCAGGCCAGCACCGTGGGCCCGAGCCGGAGTGCCCCCGACTGCCCCGGATGGTACCAGCCGGGCGCATCGGTCGAGACCTGCAGATTCTCCACCGGCGCGCCGACCGCCTCCAAGACTGCGAGCGCGTCCGCTTTGGCATCGAAGGCGTCCGCCGCGCGCTGCGGTACTTGCCAATGGCGCGGACCCACGTGGCCCACGCGGATCGCGGCGGCGATGAGCGCCTGGCCCATGGGCGTGCTGTCGGCGTATTGCGGGCCGACCTCGAACAAGGCCGGATCGCCCTGGCTCCCGCCCAAGCCCCGGTCGAGGTTGCGCTTCGCCGCCGCCAGCAGGTTCGGCAGGATCGAAGGCCGCATCACGTCGAGATCGGCGCTGATGGGATTGATGAGCGTGAGCGCCGCGCCCGCACCCTCGAAGAGCCGTGCCGCAGCCGCGGGCATGAAGGAGAAGGTGACCGCCTCCATGAAGCCGCGGCCGGCCAAGGCGCGCTTGGCGACGATGGCCCGGCGCTGCTGGATGCTGATCGCCGGCGGCGGGATCACCGAAGGCGGGGCCAAGGAGACGGGTGCCACGCGATCGAGACCGTGGACCCGCACGACCTCTTCCACGAGATCCGCCTCGCCCTCCACGTCGGCGCGCCATGACGGCGGCTCGGCGGTGAGATCCTCGCCCTCGCCTTTGACGGTGAAACCGAGGGAGCGAAGGATGCTCCGGCATTCCTCAGCCGGCACCTCGATGCCGCCCAGGCTCTGCACGCGCCCGACGCGGAGGCCGAGGCTGCGGCGCCAGCTCGGCTCGGCGCCGGCAACGCTCCGCTCGCTCGCCTCGCCGCCGCAGAGCTCGACCGCGAGCTTGGCGGCGATGTCGGCACCCCAGAAGGGCGAGGTCGGATCGACGCCGCGCTCGAAGCGATAGCGGGCATCGGAGAGGAGATTGAGCTTGCGTCCGGTTTGCGCCACCTGGATCGGATCGAAATAGGCGGATTCGATGAAGACCGAGGTGGTGGTCTCGGTGCAGCCCGATGCCTCGCCGCCCATGACCCCGGCGATCCCCTGCACGGTCCGGCGGTCGGCGATCACCACCATCGATGGATCGAGCTCATAGGTCTTGCCGTTGAGGGCGGCCATGCGCTCGCCTGCCCGCGCCATCCGCATGGTGAGGTCGCCGCCCTCGAGCTTATCGGCATCGAACACATGCAGCGGCCGGCCGAGATCGAAAGTGACGAAGTTGGTGATGTCCACCAGGGCCGAGATCGGGCGGAGACCGATGGCGGTCAGCCGTTCCTGCATCCAGCGCGGGCTCGGCCGGTTCTTCAGCCCACGCACCAGGCGGCCGACCACCAAGGGGCAGCCGCCGAGAGCCGCGGGATCGATGCGCCATTGCACGGGGCTCATGAAGCCGCCCTCCCTCGAGCCGACGGCCGGTGGGGCGAGATCGATGGGCTTCAAGATCCCGAGCCCGGCCGCCGCCAGATCCCGGGCGATGCCGCGGACCGCGAGGCAGTCGGCGCGGTTGGGCGTGACCGCGACCTCGAACACCGGATCATCCAGGCCCAGAAACTTGGCGAAGGGCTCGCCCACGAGCGCATCTGCCGGGAGGTCGATGATGCCTTCGTGATCCTCCGACAGGCCCATCTCATAGGCCGAGCACAGCATGCCGTCGGAGGCCTCGCCGCGGATCACGCCGGCCTTCAGCACTTGCCCCGTGGCGGGAATGACCGTGCCCGCGCGCGCGAACACGCCCTTCATGCCGGTGCGGGCATTGGGCGCGCCGCACACCACCTGCACCTTGTCCCGGCCGGTGTCGACCAGGCAGACCCGGAGCCGGTCGGCATTGGGATGCGGCTTCGCCTCGATCACATGGCCGACGGTGAAGGCCGCGAGCTTGGCGGCGCGGTCCTCCACTCCCTCGACCTCGAGGCCGAGCCGGGTCAGCGCGTCGGCGATGCTGGTTGCGGTTTCCTTGGTCTCGAGATGGGCCTTGAGCCAGGCAAGCGTGAACTTCATCTGGCCAGCCCCCCGGGAACGCTGGGTGGATCCAAAGGCACGAAGCCGTATTGCCTGAGCCAGCGGAGATCGGCATCGAAGAAGCTGCGGATGTCGGGGATGCCGTATTTCAGCATGGCGATGCGGTCGATCCCCATGCCGAAGGCGAAGCCCTGATAGCGCGCGGGGTCGAGCCCGCAATTGGCGATCACCTTCGGATGCACCATGCCCGAGCCCAGGATCTCCAGCCAGTCGCCGCCGGCTCCGAGCTTGAGCTCGCCGCCCTTGCGCGAGCAGCCGATATCCACCTCCGCCGAGGGCTCGGTGAAGGGGAAGTAGCTCGGCCGGAAGCGCACCGGCAAATCCTCCATGGCGAAGAAGGCGCGGAGGAAATCGGTGAGGCAGCCCTTCAAATGGCCGAGATGCGTCGACTCGTCCAGGACCAGGCCCTCGACCTGGTGGAACATGGGCGAGTGGGTGGCATCGGAATCGCTGCGATAGACCCGGCCCGGCACGATGATGCGAATGGGCGGCTTCACCGTGGTCATGGTGCGGATCTGCACCGTAGAGGTGTGGGTGCGCAGCACCATCGGCGGGCCGTCCACCTTGTTCGGCGGCAGATAGAAGGTGTCCATCATCTGCCGGGCGGGATGATGCGGGCCGATGTTGAGCGCGGTGAAATTATGGAAGTCGTCGTCGATATCCGGACCTTCGGCAACGGTGAAGCCCATGGCGCCGAAGATCTGGATGAGCTCCTCCAGGGTCTGGCTCAAGGGATGCAGCCGCCCGATCGAAGCCGGGCGAGCGGGCAGGCTCACATCGACGCGCTCCTGGGCCAGCTTCGATTGCAGCGCCTGGCCGTGAAGGGCGGCCTGGCGCTTGGCCAGCGCCTCGGCGATCTGGTCCTTGAGCTCGTTCAAGGCCTGGCCCGCTTCGCGCCTGGCATCGGGCTCGAGCCCGCCCAGGCCTTTCATCAGCTGGGTGATGCGGCCCTTGCGGCCAAGGGCGGCCACCCGGACCGCCTCCAGGGCATCGAGCCCGCCGGCCTCGGCCACCATGGCCAAGAGCTCGGCTTTGGCTTCTTCCACCTGTTGCTTCATCTCCATGATCCTCGTCACGAAAAAGGGGCCACCCGGTGAGGCGGCCCCTCTCGTCGCTTGCTCGAAGGATCCGCCGGCTAGGCGGGTTGGGCGAGAGCGGCCTGGGCCTGTTCCACCAAGCTCTTAAACGAGGCCGGCTCGCGGATCGCCAAATCCGAGAGCACCTTGCGGTCGAGCTCGATGCCGGCCTGCTTCAGGCCCGCCATGAACTTCGAATAGGTCAAGCCATGGGCGCGAACCCCGGCATTGATCCGTTGGATCCACAGCGCGCGGAAGTCGCGCTTGCGGTTGCGCCGGTCGCGATAGGCATAGCGCAGCGCCTTCTCAACCTTTTCCAGCGCGATCCGATAGTTGGTCGCATTGCGGCCGCGGAACCCCTCGGCCAGCTTCAGGACCTTCTTGTGCCGTGCGTGGGCGGTCACACCCCGTTTGACGCGTGCCATGGCAGCTTCTCCCGGCTATAGGCCGTTGGGCAGGAAGAACTTGCGCACGCGCGGCATGTCGCGCTCGCTCATCACTTCCGGTCCGCGCGCCTGGCGCTTCATTTTCTGGGGGCGATTGCTGAGCCCATGGCGCTTGCGCGACGGGTTGAGCTTGATCTTGCCAGTGCCGGTCATCGAGAAGCGCTTCTTGGCGCCGCTCTTGGTCTTCATCTTGGGCATTTCAAACCCTTTCTCTGGGGTTGGAGGCGGCCTGGGGGTGGACTTGTCGGAGGGGGTGGGGACCACCCCCTCCGGGACCTCCCCGGAGAGCCGCAACACATCGGCCAGGCATGCCCGATTTATGAGCCCGGTCGCGACGGAGCGCAGGGTTATAGCGGCGGGACGGGCTTAAGGCAAGCCTGGAGACCGGGCTTGGGGCAACAAAACCGGGCCGGAACCCGGGGTATTGGCGCCCGCCCGGGGCATTCGCTTGGGCGTTGGGCTGACCTCCCCAAAGTCCCCGAAGCGACACAGAGGGGCGTATCTCAACCGAGCGCCGCCTCGATCGCGCCCACGAGCTGCCGAGCGAGGCAGCGATAGCCCCATTGGCTCATGTGCAGCCGGTCCGGGTGGACAAGCTCGGCTTCCGTCGCCTGGCCCGAGCCGACCGTAGACGGCCGGCTCGCCGTCATACGTCTAATTGCGGATATAGTGCTCAAGCTGATCGATGACAAATTTCTGATCGGCGATGATGCTGTTGACCAGATCGCCGATTGAAACGATGCCGCCGATTTTCGACCCATCAGCCACGGGAAGATGACGCACGCGATTCTTGGTCATGACGGCCATGCATTCTTCAACGGTTTGTTCTGGCCGCGCAACGAGGACATGAGTTTGCATTATCTCTTCGACCATCGTCGTCGGGGAGGACTTCCCTTTCAGGAACACATTCCGAGCATAGTGTCTCTCGGTGACGAGGCCGATGAGCTTGTCTCCCTCCATCACCAACAATGAGCCCACGTCGTTGTCCGCCATTTTCCTGATGGCATCCAACACCGTGGCGCCCTTGTGGATTGAATGAATCTTGTGACCTTTCTGATCGAGCAGCTGTTTGACCGTCGTCATTGGCCAACTCCCGGAAGGATCTGTCTTTATAAATTGGGATCCGACTCGGCCCTTCGAGCATTAACCCAAATCAAGGGCTTTTCGGTTTCATGCCAACCGGGATTCCCCCGTTGGACGGTCTGGACGGCCGCACCGACGGAGACCGCACCACTTTTCGGTCTCCTCCGCAACTTGAATTTCCCCCGGAGCTTGCAAGTGCGGCTTGATGTCAGTGGCGGAAGGTCGACGGATCGTCGATCTTGCCGGCAACCGGCAACTTCGTCATGTCTTTATCGTCTTTGATAGTGGCTGCGGGCGGCGGCGGCCAAGCAGCATAGCGGAGGCAACGATGGATTGGCTGAGCGTCGGGCCGGCGGTGGCGACCGCCTTTCTAGGCTCGCTGGTGGAGGCGGTGGAGGCGCTCACCATCGTCTTGGCGGTCGGCACCGTGCGCGGCTGGCCGCCGGCGCTCCTGGGTGCGGCCGGCGGCCTCGCGGCGCTCGCCCTCATCGTGCTGCTCTTGGGTCCGGCCTTGTCCTCGGTGCCGCTGTCGCTCCTGCAGCTCCTGGTCGGCACCTTGCTGCTCCTCTTCGGCATGCGCTGGTTGCGCAAGGCGATCTTGCGGGCTTCCGGCATCGTGGCCCTCCATGACGAGGATGCGGCCTATGCCGAGGAGACCAGCCTCCTGCGCGCCGAGCGCGTGCGCCGGATCGCCGGCTGGGATGCGGTGGCCGTGGTCACCACCTTCAAGGCCACTATGCTGGAAGGGCTCGAGGTGGTGTTCATCGTGATTGCGGTCGGCGCCTTCGGCCAGCTGCTCGTGCCCGCCAGCCTCGGCGCCTTGGCCGCCTGCCTGCTGGTGGTCGTCGTCGGCATCATGCTGGCGCGGCCCTTGGCACGGATCCCGGAGAACACCCTTAAATTCGCCGTCGGCGTGCTGATCTCCGCCTTCGGCACGTTCTGGGTCGGCGAGGGAATGGGCCTCTCCTGGCCCGGCGACGATCTCGTCATCCCGGTCCTGGCGCTGGTCCTGCTGGCGGTGGCGCTGGGCTCGGTGGCGCTCGCCCGGCGCATCGTCTCGGCGCCGGCCGAGCCGGAGGCGCGAACCCTGGGTTCGGGGAGCGCCCGCCATGGCTAGCCTCTTGGCCGGGCTCAGCGAGCTCCTCGGTCTCTTCGTCGACGATGGCAGCCTCGCCGTGGGCTTGCTCGTGTGGCTCGCCGTGGTCGGGCTGCTGGCGCCAAGAGCCCCGCTCGGCGCCGAGGCGATGGCGGCGATCCTGTTTCTCGGCTGCCTTGCCATCCTCATCGAGAATGTGCGCCGCACGGCGCAGCGCCGTCGGAAGGGTTGATCCGAAGTCCGGCCGTTGGCCAAACCCTAGGAGGCGAGGCCGGCGCGCTCCTTCAGCCCTTCCTTGCCGTATTGCAGCACCTGCACCTTCTCCAAGGTGACCAGCCCGCTCTGCATCATCCGGTCGAGGACCGGCAGGAATCCCCTGATCTTGGCCTCGGTGTCGACGATCTCGACGACGATCGGCAGGTCGTAGGATAGCCGCATGATCTTCGCGGTATGGAGCCGGCTGGAATGGCCGAAGCCCATCGGCCCGCGCAGCACGGTGGCACCGGCGAGATGCACCTCGCGCGCCTTCAGCACGATGGCTTCGTAGAGGGGCTGATGCTCGAAGCGATCGTTCTCGCCGAAGAAGATCCTGAGCAAGACCGCGTCCTTGGGAATCTGCATCGTTTCCTCCCGGGAAGGTGCCGGCGCTAATCCGCTTTTTGTCCGAGCTCGGCCGTTGCTGTCGCCGTCGCCGCAGTCGGCAAAGAAGCCGCTTCATCCTCGACGCCAGCCGGCAGCAGATGCCTCGGCAAATAGAAGGCATTGGCAATCAGCGTCGGTGCGACGGCGCTGGCGACCACCGCTGCGACCAAGGCCGAATATTGCGATTGGTCGATGATGCCGTGCGCGAGGCCGAAGAGCGAGGAGATCGTGCCGAAGGTAAGCCCGGTCGACATCATCAAAGTCGTGTAGATGCCCTCCTGGCGAGGCGATCCGAAAGCCCGCGCGGTCGGATAGACGCCGACGAACTTGGTCGCGAGCTTGACGACCAGCATCACCAGGAAGGCAGAAGGTGCCGCGATCAGAGCCGGCAGGGAGACGAACGAGCCGGCGCGGATGAAGTAGAACGGCGTCAGGAAGCCGAAGCACAAGGTCCGGAGCCTGCGGATCAGGATATGGTCCTTGCCGACGCTGCCGGCGAGGATCATGCCGATGAGATAAGACGGCAGCACCGCCTCGCTGTCGGCCCAGGTCGCCAGCGCCCCCAGTCCAAACAGCAGCAGCAAGAGGTATTTGGTTTCGAGCTCGGAGGGGCGGCCGCCGTAGCGCCGGAAGAACTCCGTGGTGAACCACGGCAGGATCGCCAGCGCGGCGATGACGGCGGCAAGGAAGATCAACGTCCTCAGCGTGAACGGGGCGAAGATGAGGCCGAGCGCCAGCACCGTGCCGAGATCGGTGATGAAGCATGCCGCCAGCACGACCTTGCCATAGTCGGTGGCGTTGAAGCCGAATTCGAGCATGACCGCGTACACCACGGCGACCGAGGTCGTGGACATGGCCACACCGGCGAGCCAGCTCGCTATCGGATCCCAGCCGAGGAGGTAGCGCGCGGCCGCCGTGCAGCCGAGGAAGGGTGCAAGGAAGCTGATGAAGCCGATAGCCCCGGCCTCCTTCCAGCGCGCTCGGAACACAACCGGGTCCAGCTCGGCGCCGGCGAGGAAAGTGAGCACGATGGCTCCGGTCCCGGAGAGGAATCTGATCCAGGTCTCGTCCGTGCCGAGGATGGCGGCGCCGATCGCCGCCCCGATGATGAGCTGCGCGATGGTGCCGACGACGATCTCGGAAAGCGCGGTCGCGATCCTGAGCCAAATGGATATGAGCGTCGCTACGAGCGCCAGCCCGAGCCACAGCGCAGCCTGGGTCCAAATCTGAGTCATGGTGACCTCACATCCGTTTCGGGCGGCGGGCCACAAAAAACCCGCCGGCTTGGCGGGTCGTCATCGACCTCCCTCCGCCATCTTGCGCGGTAGGAGTCATCAGCCTCTCTAGGCAGTTATCGGGGAACTCCATCCCCATCCATCACGCCAAGACTTAGCATCCTGCGGTTGGGATTTCCAGACGGCCCTAGGAAGCTCGGTTGCGCGCCCTGGCTCTCGACCGCCGGCCGATGCAGATGGCTAGCGGCTTCGGCTGCGATCGTGATCAAGTAGGCGATGCCGGCAGAGGACGGCGGCAGCGGAGAGTCGGAAGGACATGAACTATCTCTGGGTGGCGCTCGGCAGCGCCTTGGGGGGCACGGCGCGCTATTGGGCTTCGGGGTTCATCGCCTCCCAGTTCGGCGAAACCTTCCCCTGGGGCACCATCATCGTCAACGTGACCGGCTCTTTCGTCATCGGCCTCTTCGGCGCCCTCGGGCTGCCGGAGGGGCGCTTCATTCTCGATCCCTCCCTGCGTATCTTCGTCATGGTCGGAATCTGCGGCGGCTATACGACATTTTCTTCCTTCAGCCTGCAGACGCTCAACCTCGTGCGCGACGGCGAATGGCTCTATGCCGGCGCCAATATTCTCTATTCGGTCGTGCTGTGCCTGGTCGCCGTGTGGCTCGGCCATGTCGCCGGCCAAGCCATCAACCGCTAGCTGCTGCCGGTTGACGCTGGCGGTGTAGCGTCCATGATGCTCGAGTGTGATCGAGGAGGTGACGATGGACTCCGCGACTGAGCTCGAAGGACGCGCCGCCGCCCTGGTGGACGAGGCGCGGCTCTGGCGCCGGCACATGGAGATGGCGAAGCTGGGCGCCACGCCCAAGGGCGGGGTCCGGCGTCCGGCCCTCACCTCCGACGACAACCGGGCCCGGGCGCTCCTAGCCGAATGGGGTGCGGCAATCGGCTTCACCAGCGCCATCGACCCCATCGGCAATTTCTTCGTGCGCCGCGAGGGGAGCGAGGCGACGGCGCTGCCGGTGGTGAGCGGCTCGCACACCGACACCCAGCCCTCCGGCGGCAAGTTCGACGGCATCTATGGGGTGCTGGCGGCCTTGGAAGCGATGGAGGCGATCGAGCGCGCGGGCATCAAGACCCGTCGGCCGATCGAAGCGGCGGTGTGGACCAGCGAGGAGGGCGGATCCAGGTTTCAGCTGGGCTGCCTCGGCTCCAGCGTGTTCGCCGGCGCCACACCCTTGGCCGATGCGCTCGCCGCCAAGGACTATGACGGCGTCAGCGTCGCGACCGCGATCGAAGAGACCAGGCGCGCGGTGCCGATGGCGGCCGACCGCGCGCTTGGATTCCCGCTCTCGGCCTTCGTCGAGGCGCATATCGAGCAGGGACCGGAGCTGGAAGCGGTGGGGAAGACCATCGGCATCGTCACCGTCATCCAGGGCGCCCGCCGTTTCCTCATCGAGGTCACCGGCGAGGACGGGCATGCCGGCACGGTCAAGCGGGCGTTGCGCAAGGATGCGTTCCTCGCCGCCATCCGCATGGCCGCCGCGCTCGAGCGGCATTTCCATGACCCCGAAGACGTGGTGCGCTTCACCATCGGGCGCTTCGTGGTGACGCCCAATGCACCCGCGGTCATTCCCGGCCGCGTCATCTTCACCGTCGACTTCCGCCACCCCGAGCCTTCGGTCCTGGACCGTCTGGGCGACGGTGTGGCCCGGATCTGCGAAGCGGCGAAGGGGCCTTGCGGGGTCAAGGTCGAGCAGACTTCGGCCACCAAGCCGGTACACTTCTCCGGCCTGGTGCCGGACCTGGTCGAAGCCGCGGCCCGGCGCCTCAAATTGCCGGCGATGCGCATGCTCTCAGGCGCGGGCCACGACTCGATCTATCTCAATCGCTGCTGCCCGACCGGCATGATCTTCGTGCCCTGCGAGAAGGGGATCAGCCATAGCGAGATCGAGAACGCCGCACCGTCCGACCTCGCCGCCGGCGCCCGGGTGCTGGCCGAGGTCTTGGTCGAGCTCGCCAACCGTCCCGATTGAGAGCGGGATCGCTAGCGGAAAATCGCCTCTCGATCGCCCCACCGAGGATGCCATCGGCAAATAATCTGTTAGAGTGGTTCACATGGTCTGATCATGCCGGACAGCGATCACGGGGCTCCTCCTGATGGCAGGCGCGAATAGGGCGAGCGCAGGCAAGAGGCCTCGGGTCCGGGCAAGGCTTCTTCTCGTCCTCGCTGCCCTCTGGCTCCCGGCGCTTGCCGTCTCGGCCCAGGACATCCGCTTCTTCCGCATCGGCACCGGCCCCATCGGCGGCGCCAATTTCGCCATCGGCGGCCTCTTGGCCGGCGCCATCTCCAATCCCCCCGGCAGCCGCGAGTGCGAGCGCGGCGGCAGCTGCGGCGTGCCCGGCCTCATCGCGGTGGCGCAGGCCACCGCCGGTTCGGTGGAGAATGTCGAGAAGATCGGCAAGGGCCAGCTCGATGGCGGCTTGACCCAGGCGGACATCGCCTTCTGGGCCTATTACGGCGCCGGCCTCTATACGCCGGCCGGCGCCATTCATGAGCTGCGCGCCGTGGCCAATCTCTACGCCGATTTCGTCCATCTGGTGGTGCGCGCCGACAGCCCGATCAACACGGTGGCCGATCTCCGCGGCAAGCGCGTGTCCCTGGGCGAGCCCGGCTCGGGCACGCTCGTCGATGCGCAGATGGTGCTGAGAGCCTTTCGCATCGAGGAAGCGTCCCTGCAGCCGAGCTATCTGCGCGTGGGCGAATCCCTGGATCGCATGCTGGCGGGCGAGCTCGATGCCTTGTTCCAGGTCGGCGGCGTGCCCACGGCCGACATCGCCGAGCTGGCCCAGCGCCTGCCGGTGCGCCTGGTGCCGATCGCCGGCCCGGAGATCGACGCCTTGCGCGCCTCCCAGCCCTTCTTCACCGAGGCGACGATCCCCCAGGACGCCTATAAGGGTGTGAGCCAGCCGGTCGCCACCATCGCCACCGGCGCCTTGTTCGTCGTCTCCTCGAAGGTGGACGACGACACCGTCTTCGGCATCGCCAAGGCGCTCTGGCACAAGAACACCCGTGCCGTCTTCGACAACGGTCCACCCGAGGCCAAGCGCATTCAGCTCGGCAACGCGCTTTCCACCGTGCCGATCCCGCTCCATCCCGGCGCCGAACGCTACTACCGCGAGGCGAAGCTCTTGGAGTAGGCGATTCTGCGGCGATTGCCGTTGCGGCCAGCGCTTGCGCCGGCCCCCTCGCCTCGGCTACGGATGACGGCGATGCCTGCCAAAGCCGACAAGGCCGCCGAACGCAGCTTGGTGCGGGTCCGCCGGGCCCTCATCTCGGTCTCCGACAAGACCGCGCTGGTCGAGATCGGCCAGGCGCTGGTCAAGCTCGAGATCGAGATCATATCCACCGGCAACTCGGCCAGGACCATGCGCGAGGCGGGTCTCGCCGTGATCGAGGTCGCGGACTACACCGGATTTCCCGAGATGATGGATGGGCGGGTGAAGACGCTGCATCCGAAGATCCATGGCGCCATCCTCGGTCGCCGCGACCTCGAGGAGCATCGCCGGCAGATGGCGGCGCATGGCATCGAGCCGATCGACCTCGTCATCTCCAATCTCTATCCCTTCGAGGCGACGGTCGCAGCCGGCGAGGGCTTCGATGCCTGCATCGAGCAGATCGATATCGGCGGCCCGGCGCTCATCCGCTCGGCGGCGAAGAACCATGCCTTCGTCGCAGTAGTGACCGAGCCCCAGGACTATCCCTCGCTCCTGGACGAGCTTTCCAAGCGCGACGGCTCGACCACGCTCGCCTATCGGCGCTGGCTGGCAGGCCGTGCCTACGCCCATACCGCCGGCTACGATGCGGCGATCGCCGGCTTCATGGCGCGCTCGGGCAAGGACAGCTTCTCCGAGCGCCTGACCTTGACCTGGCGGCGGCGCCAGATCCTGCGCTACGGCGAGAATCCGCATCAGGAAGCGGCCCTCTATGTCGGCGGCGAGAGCCGGCCCGGCGTCGCCAACGCCCGCCAGGTGCAAGGCAAGGAGCTCAGCTACAACAATCTGAACGACACCGATGCCGCCTTCGAGCTGGTGGCCGAGTTCGAGCGGCCGGCAGTGGCGATCATCAAGCATGCCAATCCCTGCGGCGTCGCCGTCGCCGACTCGCTGGCCGAGGCCTACAAGCGCGCGCTCGCCGCCGATCCCGTCAGCGCCTATGGCGGCGTGATTGCCGTCAACCGGCCCTTGGACGAGGCGACCGCAAACCTAGTGGCCAAGCTCTTCGCCGAGGTCGTGATCGCGCCCGAGGCGGATCAGGCGGCCTTGGCGGCACTGGCCGGCAAGAACCAGCTCCGGCTCTTGCTGACCGGCAGCATGCCCGATCCGGCCGGCAAGGGCGTAACGCTGAGGTCGATCGCCGGCGGCGTGCTGGTGCAGACGCGCGATGCGGCGCGCGCGCTGAAGGACGAGGTGGCGGTGGTGACCAAGCGGGCGCCGAGTGCGGCCGAGCTCGACGATCTCTTGTTCGCCTTCACCGTGGCCAAGCACGTCAAGTCGAACGCCATCGTCATGGCCAAGGGCGGGGTCACGGTGGGGATCGGCGCCGGGCAGATGAGCCGGGTCGATTCCTCACGCCTTGCGGCCGAGAAGGCCGGCGAGATGGCGAAGGCCGCAGGCGAGGAGAAGAGCCGGGCTCAGGGTGCGGTCGCCGCCTCCGATGCGTTCTTTCCCTTCGCCGACGGGCTGCTGGCGCTGGCGGATGCCGGGATCGGCGCCGTCATCCAGCCCGGCGGCTCCAAGCGCGACGACGAGGTGATCAAGGCCGCCGAAGAGTGCGGCCTCGCCATGGTCTTCACCGGAAGGCGGCACTTCCGGCATTAGGAATGTGCAAGGGGGAGGAATGGTGCGGCGCGCTCACTCTCCTGCTCCCTCCCCCTTGACGGGGGAGGGCAGGGGATAGGGTGTTTGCTGGCAAAGAAGAAGCGCTGGCCACCCGATCCTAGTAAATTATCTATAGGTGAGGATACGCGGAGCCTGGCTTTGAAGCGATCAAGCAGAAACTCAATTAGGCCTGCTGCTCATCGACCCCCGGTTGCGGACGAACAGCGACTCGCCGCCGTGCTCACAAAGCTGCGACGCTCTTCCGGCAGTCTTCAGCACATGGGGGTTCGCCACATCGTCGTCTTCGGCTCGACCGCGCGTGGCGAGGCCGCGCCCGACAGCGATGTCGACCTCGCTATCGACATCGATCCGAAGCTAGAGATCGATCTTTTCGACCTTGCCGGTATCGTCGGCGCAATCCGCGAGCTCTTGGACATGCCCGTGGATGTGGCACGATTCAACCGATTGATCCCGGGGGTCGCTCGCGCGGTCGCCCGCGACGGGATTTGTGCGTTCTAGCGCGGTCCATCCTGCTCGGCCACCCCCTCCCCTGCCCTCCCCCGTCGAGGGGGAGGGAGTAAGAGAGGGCGAGCACGTGCCTGCGCTCACATCTTCTCGACGTTCCACCAGACGATCGAGTCGGGGACCGCGATCAGGCCCTTCAAGGTATCGCGATAGGCGACCGGCGAGCTCCACTGGCCGTAGGGGATGTAGACCACCACCTCCATCGCCCGCTTCTGGATCGCCTCGGCGACCTTCTGCCGCTCGGGCAGGCTGCGCGCCAGCGCCCATTGGGTGCGCAGCTTCTCCACCTCTGCATCGCACGGCCAGCCGAACCAGGCCTTGTCGCAGCCGGCCGAGATGGCGATGTGGAAGGCGGGATTGGAGGCCTCGAGCCCGCCCGATGAGGTGTGGAAGGCACTCCAGCCGCCCTGACCCGGCGGCTCCTTCTTCGCCCGGCGGGTGACCAGGGTGCCCCAATCCATGGCATCGATCTGCACGTTGATCCCGGCCTTCTTCATCGCCGCGGCCAGCACCAGATTGGCGGCATGGAAGCGCGGGCGTTCGGCCGGGTCGAGCAGCACCACCAGCTCGCCCTTGTAGCCGGCCTCGGCCAGCAAGGCCTTCGCCTTGGCGATGCGCTCATTCTCCGGCAAAGTCGACAAGAGCGCCTCGGCGCCGGCTTCGCTGCCCATGGAGGAGCCGCAGACCAGAAGCGCGCCGCAAACTTTCATCAGCTGCGGATCGCCGATCATCGCCTGCAGATAGTCCTTCTGATTGACCATCCACAGCACGGCTTGGCGCGCCTTGGGATTGTTGAAGGGCGGCTGCAGGTGATTGAGGCGAAGGATGCCTTCGGTGCCGAGCGGATTTAGAGTCTCGACCTTGACGCCCTTGGCCGCACGCAGCATCGGCAACAGATCGGTGGGCGGCTGTTCGAAGAAATCCACCTCGCCCCGGGTCAAGGCCGAGGCGGCGGTCTGCGGGTCCGGCATGACCACCCACTCGACCCGGTCCGCCTTCGCCACCTTGCCGCCGGCGATGCCGCTCGGCGGCTCCGCCCGCGGCACGTAGTCGGTGTTCTTGAGGTAGACGATCTTGCTGCCGGGGACCCATTCCTCCTTGGCGAACTTGAACGGGCCGGAGCCGATCACGTCGGGAATCTGCTGGAACGGATCGGTCATCGCCAGCCGCTTCGGCATCATCGCCGCCACATTGGCGCTGGGCTTGGCGAAGGAGTCGAGCACCAGCCCATAGGGCTCGCTCAAGGTGAGCTTGAAGGTCTTGGCGTCGACCGCGGCCAGATCCCGGGTCAGCTTCATCAGCTGCTGGCCGGCGCCGTCGCGCACTCCCCAGCGCTTGAGCGAGAGCACGGCGTCTTCGGCGGTCACCGGCTGGCCGTCATGCCATTTCAGCCCGTCGCGCAAGGTGAAGGTGTAGGTGAGCCCGTCCTCGCTCAAGCTCCATTGGCCGACCATCTGCGGCTTCGCCGCCAGGTCCTTGTCCATGGCGAACAGCATGTCGAAGACCATCATGCTGTGAAACGAGGTGATGTCGGCGGTGTTGAAGATCGGATCGAACACCTTCACATCCGCCTGCATCACCGCGCGGATGGTCTTGTTCGCGTCCTGCGCCTGGCTGGGCGCGCTTGATCCCGCCAGCAGCAATGCCGCGCCGGCGGTCGTTGCCAGGAGCCTCACGCCTCCCTCAGCGAGTTGCCTCATAGCTTTCTCCGATCGTGTTCGAAAGGGCACGCCTGTTTCGTGCCCGGGATGGGACTCTAGACCTCGGCGATCCCGCCCGTCCACGCGACTTTCTGATCGGAAAAAGCAATCGCAGAGGGGCTAACGATCCTCGGCCTGTGCATGGCTCACCACCTTGCGGGTCAAGGTCGGCAAGCCCTGGGTCTGGAGGGCTTCTTCGCTGACCCAAAGGCCGGCTCCGGCCGCGCGGACCTTGACGTGCGCCGCCAGCACCGTGAGCTCGAGGCGGAAATGGGTGAAGCCGTGGCTGACCACGCCCGGCAGCGCGCGCCATTTGGCGCTGAAGGGTGCCTGCGGGACGGCCTCGTCCCGGGTCCAGCCCGCCTGGCGCCATTCCGTCGAAGGCACCTCCAACATGCCGCCGAGTACGCCTTTCGGCGGCCGGCGGCGCAGGAGAACGGCCCCGTCGGCGCGCACCGCCCAGAATGCGACACCCTGCCGGAGCGGCCGCTCGCGCTTGGGCGCCCGGGCCGGCAGCGTCGCGGCGATGCCGCGCTCAAAGCCCAGGCACATTGCCTGCAGCGGACAGAGCATGCAGCGCGGCCGCGCCGGCACGCAGATGGTGGCGCCCAGATCCATCATCGCCTGCGCGAAATCGCCGGCGCGGGCATCGGGGGTGAGGCCTGCCGCCAGCCGGGTCAGATGCGCCTTCGCTCCCGGCAACGCCTCCTCGACCGCAAAGAGCCTGGCCACCACGCGCTCGACATTGCCATCGACGACGGTCGCCTTCTCTTCGAAGGCGATGGCGGCGATCGCGGCGGCGCTGTAGCGGCCGATGCCGGGCAGAAGCAGGAGCTCCGCTTCGTTCGAAGGAAATCGTCCGCCATGCTGCCCGGCGATCAGCCGGGCGCAGGCATGGAGATTGCGGGCGCGGGCGTAGTAGCCGAGCCCGGCCCACAAGCCGAGCACCTCTTCAAGGTCCGCCGCGGCCAGCGCCTTCACATCCGGCCAACGGGCAAGGAAGCGCTCGAAATAGGCGCCCACCACCGGCACCGTCGTCTGTTGCAGCATGACCTCGCTCAGCCACACGCGATAAGGATCGGCCGCTTCGCCGGGGCCGGCGCGCCAGGGCAGCTTGCGGGCATGACGGTCGTACCAGGCAAGAAGCGTCGGCGCGATCGGCGGCGTAAGATTGGGCGCTGCCATGGCGAGCGGACTATAGAGGCAAGTGTCCCGCCCCTGAAATTCGTCGGCAAATTTCGGAATCATCACACTCTAGGGACGGCCCGACAAAAACCGCTTCCAGGAGGCGCCACCTTTCCGCCATATGGCCGGTACAGGCTGAGCCGGCGAGAGCAGCCCTTGGGAACGGGTGGAGCATGGCCGCAGCGAAGAAGGAAATGGCCGTAGCGAAGAACCTAGAGGCGCCCCGCCGCGGCGGGCTGCGCGCCATCGGCGCCACCCTGCCGCAGGCAACCCGCGATGCGATCGGCCGCCGCGGCTTCGTCGAGGCACGGTTGATGCTCGACTGGTCCGCCGTGGTGGGCGAGGCGATGGCGCGCCACACGCTGCCGGAGAAGCTGAGCCGCGCGCGGGGCGGGGAGGCGGGCGGCAGCCTCTCGGTGCTGGTCGACGGCGCCTTCGCCTTGGAGCTGCAGCACCTGGCGCCGTTGGTGGTCGAGCGGGTCAATATGTATTTCGGCTATGAGGCGGTCGCCCGCCTCAAGCTGCGCCAAGGTCGGGTGCCCACGGCGCCGAGCCGCCGGCGCCCGAAGCCGGCCGCCCTTGCCCCGGAGATGGCCCGGGACCTCGCCGAATGGCTGGGCCGGATCGGCGACCCGGACCTGCGTGCGGCACTCGACCGCTTGGGGCGTTCGGTGCTGGCACCCCGCCGTCGCCCTTGAGCCCGGGCCAAGGCCGGTCCTATACTCCGCCCGCGCCACGGGGCAGGGGCTATATTTAGTGGATAGGAGGTATTTTTGCGTCGCCGTACCCCAGCAGTTGTAGGTCTAATCGTGATGCTGGCCCTGCTTACCGGGCTGCCGGCCAGCGCCCAGGAGGTGCCCCTCGAGCAGGCCTTGGCCGAGCGCACCCTCGGCAAGGCGGATGCCGCCATCACCATCATCGAGTTTGCCTCTCTCACCTGCCCCCATTGCGCCGCCTTCGACAAGGAGACCCTGCCGAAGCTGAAGGCGGCCTATATCGACACCGGCAAGGCCAAGCTGGTGTTCCGCGACTTCCCCTTGGACGGGCTGGCGCTCCGGGCGGCGGCACTCGCCCGCTGCGCGCCGGCCGACCGTTACTTCCCGATGCTCAACATCCTGTTTCAGCAGCAGGACTCCTGGAGCCGCGCCAAGGATCCCCTGGATGCGCTCGCCAAGATCGGGCGGCTCGCCGGCATGAGCCAGCAAACCATCGATGCCTGTCTCAAGAGCGACAAGCTCATGGACGGTGTGGTCAACATCCGGCTCGAGGCCGAGCGGCAGTTCAAGATCGAGTCGACACCGACCTTCGTCATCAACGGCACCAAGATCAGCGGCGCCCAGCCCTTCGAAGAGTTCGACCGGGTGCTGAAGCCTCTGGCGAAGCCATGATCGTGGAATAGGGGCGCACTCTCGGTGCAGTTCGTCAGCCTCCGGGTGTCCGGTTTCAAATCCTTCGTCGAGCCGACAGAAGTCACCATCGAGCCAGGGCTGACCGGCGTGGTCGGTCCGAATGGCTGCGGCAAGTCGAACCTGGTCGAGGCGCTGCGCTGGGTCATGGGCGAGAACTCGCCCCGAAGCATGCGCGGCGACGAGATGGACGACGTGATCTTCAAGGGCACCTCCCAACGTCCCAACCGCAACCAGGCCGAGGTCGTGCTCAAGCTCGACAATGGCGACCGCAAGGCGCCGGCCTTGTTCAACGATTATGACGACCTCGAGGTGAGCCGAAAGATCGAGCGCGGCCATGGCTCGCTCTACCGCGTGAACGGCCGCGAGGTCAGAGCCCGCGACGTGCAGCTCTTGTTCGCCGACGCCGCGACCGGCGCTCACTCGACCGCACTGGTGAGCCAGGGCCGCATCACCCAGCTCGTCAACGCCAAGCCGGCCGAGCGGCGCCTGCTCCTGGAAGAGGCGGCCGGCATCAGCGGCCTGCATTCCCGCCGGCACGAGGCGGAGCTCAGGCTGCGCGCGGCGGAGGCCAACCTCGCGCGCCTGGACGACGTGCTGATTGCCCTCGACGGCCAGCTGCATGGCTTGAAGCGGCAAGCCCGCCAAGCCAGCCGCTATCGCAACATCGGGGCGCAGATGCGCCGGCTGGAAGCCCAGCTGGCGCATCAGCGCTGGCAGGCGCTGTTGGCCGAGCGCCAGGCGGCGGCCGATCGCTTGGCCGAGGCCGAGCGCGTGGTGGCGGATCTGACCGGACGGGTGGCATCGGCCAGCACCGCCCAGGCCGAGGCGGCCGGGAGCCTGCCGGGTTTGCGCCATGCCGAAGCCGAGGCGGCCGCGGCGCTGCACGCGGTGCGTCGCGCCGAGGCGGAGCTGGCGGCCGAAGAGAAGCGCGTCGGCGACGCAAGGCGCGAGGCCGAGACCCGGCTCCAGGAGATCGCGGCCGATCTCGCCCGCGAGGCCGAGCTTGCCGATGACGCGCGCGCCGCCCTCGCCCGCATCGAGCGCTTGCGCCAAGAGCTGACCCTGGCCCAGGTGGGTGAGGGCGAGGCCATGGCAGCGGCCGCGTCCAGGCTCGCCAAGGAAGGCGAGGCGGTCATGCAGGCCGAGGCGGGCTTGGCCGCGCTCGCAGAGCGCATCGCCGTCGCCGAGGCGGAGCACGCGGCACGGACCCGCGAGCTGGAGGCGGTGCGCCAGCGTTTGACCCGACTGGCCGAGGAGGCAGCCGAGGTCGACGAAGAGCGCCAGAGCCTCGCCGCCGGCAGCGACGCCGAAGCGGTCTTGGCAGCGGCAGCGGCGGCAACCAAGGCGGCCGAGGAGCGGCTCGAGGCGGCGAGTGCGGCGGCCGAAGCGGCCGAGCAGCAGCGCCTGGCGGCGAGTGCGGTCGAGGCCGGCGCGCGCGAAGCCTTGCAGCAATCCGATGCGGTGCTGTCCCGACTCGCCGCCGAGGCCGCCGCCTTGCGCGAGCTTCTGGCGGTCGGCCGGATCTCCGATTTGCCGCCGCTCATCGATAAGATCGCAGCCCAGCCCGGCTACGAGGCCGCCTTGGGTGCTGCCCTCGGCGAGGACGTGAACGCGCCCGCCGCCGAGGACGCGCCGGTGCGCTGGCGCATCCTGCCGCCGCTGGCCTTGGTGCCGGCCCTGCCCGCGGGCGTGGAAACCCTCGATCGCTTCGTTGAAGCACCGCCTGAACTGGCGCGCCGGCTCTCGCAGATCGGGCTCGTCGCCGATGCCGCTGAGGGTGCGCGGCTGCAGAGCGAGCTCAGGCCCGGCCAACGCCTGGTCAGCCGCGAGGGCGATCTCTGGCGCTGGGACGGCTATGCCGTTGCCGCCGGTGCCGCCCCCCAGGCGGCCACCAGGCTGAAGCAGAAGAACCGCCTGATCGTGCTCGATGCCGAGCTGGAACGCGCCCAGGCGAGCCGCGACCGCGCCGCCGAAGTGCTGGCCGCGGCGCGGGCGGATGAGCAGGCGGCCTCGGCCGGGGATCGTCAGCAGCGCGAGGCGGCGCGGGCGGAGCTTGCCGCTCTCGCCGGAGCGCGCGATGCGGAATCGGCGCTTCGGCGCGGCTTGTCCGAAGTCGCTTCCCGGCTGGCGACGCTGGCCGACCGGGCCCAGCGGATCGCTGCCGACCAGAGCGAGGTGGAGGCGCGGCGCGGTGCGGCGGCGACGGCGCTGCTCAGGATTGGCGATCTCGCCCCTCTGCGCCTGGAGCTGGCCGATCGTCGCGCCGGGCTCACCCATTTGCGGCTCGGCCTCGATCAGGCAAGGGGAGAACGCGACCGGCTGGCGGCCGAGGTAAGCGAGCGCCGGCGCCGGCTGGAGGCGCTGGGATCCGATGGCGAGTCCTGGCGTTCCAGGGAAGCCGGCGCCGCCGAGCGCCAGGCGCGTCTCTCCGAGCGGCAGCGTCTGGTCACGGGCGAGATCGAGCGGCTTGCCTTGCGCCCGGCGGAGCTCGCCGAAGAGCGGGCCAAGATCCTGGAAGCGATCGGCGCCGCCGAGCAGGCGCGGAGCCTGGCTGCCGACACGCTGGCGACCGCGGAAGCGACGCTGGCCCAGGCCGACCGCGCCTTGCGCCTGGCCGAGCGCGAGCTGGCCGAGGCCAGGGAAGCGCGCGTGCGCCTGGAGGCACAGCTGGGCCAGGCGGACGAGGCGGTCAAGCATCTCGCGCAGCAGATCCGCGAGCGGCTGGAATGCCTGCCCGAGCGGGTCTTGGAGCTGGCGGAGCTCCGCCAAGACGAGGTGCCGCGCGGCGCGGAGGAGCTGACCGACAAGCTCGAGCGCCTGACCCGGGAGCGCGATGCCATCGGCCCGGTCAATCTCCGCGCCGAGCAGGAGATGGAAGAGCTCGACACCCAGATCGAAGGGCTGAAGACCGAGCGCACCGACCTCGTGAACGCCATCCAGCGCCTGCGTCACGGCATCTCGGAATTGAACCGCGAAGGCCGGGAAAGGCTGCTCGCCTCCTTCGAGCAGGTGAACAAGCATTTCGGCGAGCTCTTTACCCGGCTCTTCGGCGGCGGCCGGGCCTTCCTCAAGCTGACCGACAGCGAGGATCCCTTGGAGGCGGGGCTGGAGATCCTGGCGAGCCCGCCCGGCACCAAGCTGCAGGTCCTGTCCTTGCTGTCGGGGGGCGAGACCACCTTGACCGCCTTGGCGCTGCTGTTTGCCGTGTTCCTGACCAACCCGGCGCCGATCTGCGTCTTGGACGAGGCCGATGCCGCCCTCGACGACGCCAATGTCGACCGCTTCTGCACCCTCCTCGAGGATATGGCGCGCGGCACCGGCACGCGCTTCCTGGTGATCACCCATCACCGCATGACCATGGCCCGCATGCATCGCCTCTATGGCGTGACCATGGTCGAGCGCGGGGTCTCGCAGATGGTCTCGGTCGACCTCGGCGAGGCCGAAAAGCTGCGCGCCGTCGGCTGAGCCGAAGCCCCGAAAAACCCGAGGAAATTCGGGCCTTGCAGCCTTGCTGCGGCGGGGAGTTGCGGCTTGACAGGCAAGGGGCCACCTCCCTATGGTGGCGCCGCTTTCGGGGGCTGGGGGCCACGGGAGCGAGGGGCTTTCGCGCCAAGGAGCCATGCCGGAGCCGAAGCACCCTTTGTCGCTGGATGAGCTGGAGAAACGCCTCGCGGCGGTTCGCGGCCGGGACGACAACAGGGAGGGCGTCGGCGAGCGGTCGGGCGGGTCGATGTCCCAGGCGCTGGGCTTGGCCTTTCGCGCCGGGGTGGAGCTGGTCGCGGCCTTCGTGGTCGCTCTCGGCATCGGCTGGCTGATCGACTCCTGGCTCGGCACGAAGCCGTGGTTCCTGTTGGTGTTCTTCTTCCTTGGTACCGCAACCGCCTTTATGAACGTGATGCGAGTCGTCAAGGGCATGGGGCTCGCGGTCGGCTTTCCTGGAGCCAAGGGGAAGGGGCCTGAGGACGACGCGTCGTCCGAGGACAAGCGGGGTTAGGCGTCGGTGCACAGTCCGATCGAGCAATTCCAGATCAAGCCGCTGATCGCCTTGCATGTCGGCGGCCACGATCTCGCCTTCAGCAATTCTTCGCTGTGGATGGTGGTGGCGCTCCTGGTGCTGATGGCGTTCTTCGTGGCGGCCACTGCCAAGGCTGCCGTGGTGCCCGGCCGGCTGCAGAGCACGGCCGAGCTCGCCTACGAGTTCATTGCCGGGATGGTCCGCGACAATGTGGGCGAGGCGGGAAAGCCATTCTTCCCCTTCGTGTTCACCATCTTCACCTTCATCCTTGCCGGCAATCTTCTGGGTATGGTGCCCTACAGCTTCACCTTTACCAGCCACATCATCGTCACCTTCTCGCTCGCCATCGTCACCTTCCTCGGCGTGACCTTGGTCGGGCTCGTCCTGCATGGGCTGCACTTCTTCAGCTTCTTCGTGCCGAAGGGCGTGCCGGTGTTCATGCTGCCCTTGATGGTGGTGATCGAGGTGCTGTCGTATTTGACGAGGCCCATCAGCCTGTCGGTCCGGCTGTTCGCCAACATGATGGCCGGCCACACCATGCTGAAGGTGTTCGCCAGCTTCACCATCATGCTGGGAATTTTCGGCGTGGCGCCGATCGCCATCAACGTGGCGCTGACCGGCTTTGAAATTCTGGTCGCGCTCCTGCAGGCCTATGTGTTCGCGGTCCTGACCTGCATCTATCTCAACGACGCGATCCACCTGCACTGAGCTCAACGGAAAGGAAGAAGACCCATGGATCTCGCAAGCGCAAAGATGATCGGAGCCGGGCTGGCGGTCATCGCCTTGGCCGGCGTCGGCGCCGGCATCGGCAACATCTTCGCCTCGCTGGTCGCCTCGATTAGCCGCAACCCGGCCTCCCGCGGCGAGGTCTTCCCCTTGGGCATGCTGGGCTTCGCCTTGACCGAAGCCGTCGCGCTGTTCGCGCTGCTCATCTCCTTCCTCATCCTGTTCACCTGAGCCAAGGCGTCTTGGCCGGCATGGAAAGCATGAGGCGCATCGCGCTCAGGCTTGCGGCTTGTGCCTGCGGCCTCTTGGCCTCGGCGGCGATCGCGGCCGAGCATGAAAAGGGCGGTCTGCCACAGCTCGATGCCCATGGCTTTCCCGGCCAGATCTTCTGGCTCGCGGTCACCTTCATCCTCTTCTACGTCTTCGTCGCGCGCGTGGCGCTGCCGCGCATCGGCAAGACCTTGGCGGCGCGCGCCCTGCGCATCCAAGGGCAGATCGCCGAGGCGGAGCGGATAAAGAATGCGGCCGCCGCCGCTCTCGCCGATTACGAGAAAGCGCGCGCCGATTCCCGCGCCAAGGCGCAGGCGGAAGTGAACGCCGCCTTGCAGCTTGCGGCAACGGAAGCGGCCAAGCGCGAGGCGGTGCTTGCCCAGAGCTTGGGCGCGGAGACCAAGAAGGCGGAAGCCCGCCTGGCCGAGGCCAAGGCCGAGGCGATCCGCAATCTGGGCGCGGTCGCCCTCGAGGTGACGCGGCTCGCCGCCGAGCGGCTGATCGGCGTCAATCTCGCCGAGGGAGAAGCCAAGCGCGCCGTCGACAGCGTGCTGGCCGAGCGGGGACGCTGATGTTCTCCGAGCCGGAATTCTGGGTCGCGGTCGCCTTCGTCCTCTTCGTCGCCCTGGTGGGGCGTCCGGGGGCGCGCTTCATCACCACCGCGCTCGACGACCGGGCGACGGCGATCCGCCAGGAGATCGAAGCCGCGAGCCGGCTTCGCGCCGAGGCGGAAGCGACCCTGGCGGACTACAAGAAAAAACACGCCGAAGCGCTCCAGGAGGCCGCGGCGATCCTGGCCCACGCCAAGAGCGAGGCCCGGCGCCTGCAAGCCGAGGCCGGCGAGCAGGCCGAGCTGCGCCTCAAGCGGCGCGAGGCCCAGGCGCATGAGAAGATCGCCCAGGCCGAGGCGCAGGCTTTGAAAGAGGTGCGCGACCTCGCCGTCGACCTCGCGGTCGCCGCCACCAGGCGGGTGCTCGCCGAGAAGATCGTCGGCGCGTCGGCCGATCAGCTCGTCGACAAGGCCATCGCCGAGCTGCCGTCGAAGCTGCACTCCTAGATCCCTCCGTTTGCACGGCAGATTTTCTTCCCGCCACCGCTTGCATTTGACCGATCGTGCGTTTGTAGCTACAGTTATGTAGTTACGAACGCGAGGTGTCTTGCGCTGGATCTGGGACCCGGAGAAGAACCGGGCCAATACCCGAAAGCATGGGATCAGCTTCGAAACTGCCCGGCTGGTCTTTGGAGATCCGCTGGCGATGTCGAGGCCGGACCCTTCCGCTGAGGACGAACGCTGGCAGACCGTAGGCTCGATTGGTCGCGTCGTCGTCTTCGTCGTGCATATCTGGCCGGAACCAGATCGCCATGGTGATGAAGAGATCGGCCGCATCATCAGCGCTCGCAAGGCAACCTCGCACGAAAGGAAGGCGTATGAAGACGCGTGGCTCTAGCAGGCTTACGAGGAAGCAGAGCGCTGAGCTCATGGCGCTCGCCGGAATGCCCGAGGATCAAATCGACAAAAGCGATATGCCCGAGGTTAGAGACTGGTCGGGGGCCAAACGGGGCTTGCTTTATCGCCCGATAAAAAAGCAGCTCACGCTCAGGATCGACGCCGACGTCATTGCTTGGTTCAAGGATCACGCGCCCAGGGGCGAGGGCTATCAGACGGATATGAACCGTGCCCTCCGCGAATATATCAAGCGCCGCTCACGTCTCTCTAAGGCGAGCTAGTCTGCTCATGAGAAAGCAGCGCACGGAACTCGCAGCGCTCGCCGAGAAGATCGTTGGCACCTCCGTCGACCAGCTCGTCGACTAGGCCGAACTTTACCCTGTGTTTTGCGATAAGCGCTTGAGCTGTTTGACTGTCTGCGGCTTTTCGGCTGCTTTTGTGTCCATGTAGATAGAGGGATATTACTTGACATGGCGCCAGCTTGGTGATTCAAGCTCGTCAT